>JAFZLJ010000059.1 GCA_017551545.1 Treponema sp.
AGCCTGCTTCCATACAGTTTCTGTCTGTGGCTGAACACCATCAACTGCACAGATAACTGCAACAGCACCGTCCAATACGCGCAAAGAACGTTCAACCTCTGCAGTAAAGTCTACGTGTCCCGGGGTGTCAATAATATTTATCTGATGATCGCGCCAGTAAGTAGTAGTAGCGGCAGAACAGATTGTAATTCCACGCTCCTGCTCCTGCTGCATCCAGTCCATAGTAGCCTGACCGTCATCAATTTCACCGATTTTATGGATTTTTCCTGTATAATAAAGGATTCGTTCTGTAGTAGTAGTTTTACCGGCATCGATATGCGCCATGATACCGATGTTTCTCATTTTGTCTAGAGACATAAGTTTCCTCGTAAATAATGAATGTCATAAAAAAAGAGATTGCGTCGCATGCTATCGCATGCTTACCGAGTTTTTGCAAAGCAAAAACTCGCAGTGTCAAGCACGGCAATGACAGAGTTATTATAATAAATTAACGAGGGTTTGAAAATATTATAAATCCTGAATATTTACAAATTCAAATCCAGAATCCAAGAGGGCGCAGATAAGCAAATCAAGATAATTGTACAGTGGTTCGGTGCGGCTGCCCTGTGCAAAACCTACGCTTACAGGTACAACACCCCCACCAATCTTTGAAAGTGTATTGCAGTAATCCTGAATAATCTGTTCAGGTTTTGTATCTTTGTCGAGCAATTCAGAATCATTCAAACGGCTGTAAGAAACAATTGTTTCATAACCTGCAGTTTTTGCATATTTGATAATATCATTATTTACAGAATAATACGGGCCATGCCAGTACAATGAAAGCTCTGTTCCTGTGCAGTTGTAGAATTCATCTTCGTTACGTGCAAGACCACGGCGGATAAATTCTTCATCAACTACAAACGGATTATTTACAAGGTCTGTCTGGCTGAAGAACATAGAAGCTGTCTGGTAGCCGTTCAAAACAATCTGTTTAGTTTCAGATGGATAGCGGCGGATAAATTCACCATTAATAAAGAAGGTTCCAGGCACATTATACTTTCTCAAAACAGAAAGGATTTCGCTTAAACCGTCTGCATTGTCGTAGGCATCAAAAATCAGGGCAACTTTTTTTGGTGCAGCAACCTTTGTTACACTTTCTTCATACAAGGCTTTTGTAACTGCTTTTTTGCTCAAGGTTCGTACATACAAAGCATTTTCATAAAGGCTGTTCGAAGTTGTTCCTGCAAAAATTCTGTAGCGGCCGTTCTGACTTTTTGGCTGGGCTGTTGCAACAGAAGTCTTTTTCCAGGTTTTCTTTTCTGCATTATATTTATAGTAAGAACCCAAGCCTGTATCTGCAACAATTGTATCTTCATTGCCTTCCCAATAACCTGCAACTGCAGAAGAAAGCATTATAACTTCATTTGTATTAGAAAGAAGATTCCATTTGCGGATTGTTTTTTCACCACCAACATAAATTACATTGCGGTTTACCCAGATTGCAGAAGCAATTTTTTCGCCTACTAAATCTGCAACGCGCTGCCAGTTGTTAATATCATAAACGTAAATTGCAGCACCTGCATAAAAGGCAACCTTTGTTCCGTCCGGAGAAATAAAAGGCTTACCGGAATCTTCAATTTCGAGTACCTGAGTTGTTTTTGTTCCAAGTTTATATACTGCACCCTTTTCCTTGCTACCGTCATAAGGAAGTTTTTCGAGCCACAAAACAGGCTGATCATTTGAATCCCAGAAAACAAAGAAATCTATAAGGCTTGCAGTTGAATCTGTGTATGGACGTGAATAAATAACATCCATATAATCACACGAATGATTCTGATTCTGCAATTTAAGATATGTAAAAAGGCGGTTATTCTGAACAATTACGAATGATTTTGCACTGCTGTTTACGCTGAATCTGTCGCTGGCAGAATTAAACTGTGAAGGAAGTCTACCAATTGCTTTACCCTGACCAATAATTCCAGAATAAAGTCCGAGTGTATAAAGTTCCTTTGAATTAATCTGATAAACTAAATAATCATCTATATAAATAAGCGATTTTTCGCTTGACCAGTTTACTGAATTAATTGTTCCGCGGCCGATTTTGCGGTATTTTTCATCCATTTCGACTTTGCGGAGTACAGCATCCGGATTACAGAAATAAAGTGCACCTTCTTTTTCATAAATAAGAATTGTTCCGTCCGGAGACCATTTTACAGGAAGGCTCTTATAGCTCTGGCGTACACTTTCGCATAAAACAGCAGTTTTACCTGACTGAACATTTTGAATTACAAGAGAGCCTGTAGAAAGTGAATATTTTTCTATTTTAACAAGCCATTTTCCGTCTGAACTGATTGAATATGGCGAAACAGGAAGCGAATTTACAGGAATGCCGTCGTTCTTTTCGAACCAGTCAAAAGAATCTGTTTTTGTGTTGTAGCGGCCTGTTCCGTAGCGGTTACGAATCTGAAGTACTGTTCCTTCATCCAGAAGCTCAAGCTGCTCAGGATAGCAGGTCAAAAGCTCCGGTAAATTCTTGCTTGCACCATTTACAAGCTTTGAATAGAACAGTGAGCTGTAGCTGTTTGTTCCAGGCATATTCTGGCTCAACGAAAAAAGAACTTCATCATTTTTGTTCAAATCAAATGTGCCGAAAGAAATTTTAGCCATAGCAGGCATAATAAAAGATAATGAAAATATTACCAATAATAAAAGTTTCTTCATATCAGCCTCATATTCCTATATATATGTGGATTGCCGCGCTTCGCTCGCAATGACAAGCTCTATTTATGCATCTCCGCACTTAATACCAGAACCGAAAGCTCCTGCTCAAGATCTTCAAGCTCGCGCTCCATTTCGTAAAGCTGCTTTCGTCTGACATCTTTTCTGTCTTCTTCATAATGATTAAGCATCATTTCAAGCGATTCTTTGTCATCTGCATCTGAAACTCTTGAAATACCGCACCATGGACAAAACAAGTAATCTTTATTAAGGGTTCGTCCACATCCCTTGCAAACACTAATATTATACATCTTTTTTTCCTATTTTTTAAGTACTGTCATTGGATCTATTCTATTTCCGTTTTTATAAACCATAAAATGCAGGTGTGGGCCTGTAGAATATCCGGTAGAACCTACAAGTCCAATTTTTGTTCCCTGGGTTACATACTGACCTTTTGTTGCAATTGTTTTTGACATATGTGCATACAAAGTCTGGTAACCGTTTCCATGATTTATGATGATATAGTTTCCGTATGTACGGTTATATCCAACATCAGCAACTTTTCCGCTCATTGCGGCAAGAATTGGAGTTCCTTCTGGACAAGCCATATCTACACCAGTGTGGAACGACTGAACTCCTGTAAACGGATCTGCACGCCAGCCATAAGAAGAAGACCATCGGAAGCTTGCTTTGATTGGCAGAATGAAAAGCTCACCCATTCTTGACTGGAGTGTCTTCTGGTCAAGTCCAACTCCTGGTAAAAAGAGCTGCTGGCCTACTGTAAGTGTTTCTGTTGTAAGTTCGTTTACATCAAGAATACTTTCAAGCCTGATTTTATTATCTGTAACGATTTTTTGAAGTGAGTCGCCTGCTTTTACTGTATAAATAATTCCGTCAATTGAAGGAATCTTAAGCTTCTGGCCTGCTCCAAGCTGGCGGACATTTCCAATATCATTAACAGAAATCAGAGTAGAAATATTTGTAAGTCCAAACTTTTTAGCAATTCCGCTTATTGTGTCGCCGCTTTTTACCTTATATGTCTGATATTCTACCGGCTGAGAAAGCAAACTTGCAGAAATTACAGCACCTGTACTGTCTGTAATCAGTCCGTTTTCATCAACATCACTTGTAAGTTCAAGCGCAAAGTTTTTCATTAAAGAATCAAGAGTATCAATATCAAACGAATCTTCGGCATTTAAAGTTATGATTTTTGTGTGGCTTAAGGTATAATCTGTTACAAAAAATGCTGCAATTCCAAGCCCCGCAATTCCAAGTACTGCGAAAATAGAAATCACAATTACCTTTATATTACGTGCAATAAGACTGCCAAAATCAGAGACACCCTGCCCCAATGCAGCAAAACAGCCTTTTACAGTTAAATCATTATGAACCTTTCCGGCCTTAAAAATATGCTTTTCGGAAGGGTATGTATATGCAAAAGAAACAGAATTATAGCTTTTAGGACGGACTGGAAACGTTATTGTCCGCTTTTTTTTGGGTTGTTGTACAAAACTGATTATTTCCATACTTGTCTATCGGCCAAAATAAGAGTATAGTTTAAATGTATTTATTTTAGATTTGGGCGGGAACAAATTGAATTCATTTTTTAAAACTAAACGGGTTATAGTTTTTTTCTCTTTTTGCGGCATACTTGTAATTTCAGTTTTAGTGGCATATTTAAAGCTTGCATTGCAGCCATCGTCTCCAAAACCTCAGAATGTTCCTGTTATTGAACGAGGCTCTATTGTAGACCGTTCAGGCTTTCCGCTTGCAGTCCAGACTAACTTTTACCGTGTTGGTGTAAGTACAAAAGATATTAAAAATCCCGAAGCATTCAGCAAAAATATGGCACCCGTACTTGGTGTTTCAGAAGAAGAGCTTTTTGCACGTGTAGATAAGAAACGCGAATACATCATATTGAAGAAAAAAGCTTCGCAGACAGAATATGAAGAAATAAGCCAGCGTACCAAAGAATGCGGCTATAATTATGTAAGTTATGAAAAGCTTCCGGGCCGCGTTTATCCTAATGGTGCACTTGCTTCGCAGCTTATTGGATACATGGGCGATGAAGGAAATGGTCTTGCAGGAATTGAATTTTCACAGCAGAACATACTCTACCCCGAAATTGATAAAACTCTTGAAACACCGGAACAAGGCAAAAACATTTACCTTAGTATAGATGCAAATCTTCAATATAAACTTGAACAGATTGCCTACAAAACAATGGAAAATACACAGGCCGAAAGCATGATGCTTTTAGCTGCAGATTCCCGCACAGGTGAACTTCTTACTTATATAAGTCTTCCGGCAGCTAACCTTAATGAATATGGAAGCTCTACTATAGCAGAACGAACCAACAAGCCTGCTGCCGATGCCTATGAACCTGGTTCTGTATTCAAAATCTTTACACTTGGTATTGTTTTTGACGAAGGAACAATTAATCCTAACGACAGCTTCTTGTGCGATGGAGTTTATGAACACAAGATTCCTGGCGGTGAAACAATAAGAATTAAATGTCTTGAAAATCACGGATGGCTTACTCCTCGTGAAGGCTTAAAATATTCCTGCAACGATGTTCTTGGACAGATTAGTGATAAAGTTAGTGAAGACACATTTATTGCAAGAATCCGCCAGCTTGGTTTTGGTCAGAGAACAGGCATTGAGCTTACCGGAGAAACAACAGGTATTGTAAAAGACCGCGACAGTAAAAGCTGGTCTGCACGTTCTAAGCCTACAATTGCAATTGGTCAGGAAATAAGCGTTTCTGCACTTCAGATGGTACAGGCTGCTACAGCAATTGCAAACGGTGGTGTTCCGGTAAAGCTTTCTGTTATCCATAAAATTACAGACAAGGACGGAACTGTTCTTTACGAACATGAACCTGAATATAAAAACCGCGTATTTAAAGAAACTACTGCAGAATATGTTTTGAGCTGTATGGAAACAACTGCTACAACAGGTACAGGTTCCCGCGCAAATATTGGCGACGTTCCTATTGGTGTAAAAACCGGTACAGCCCAGATGGCAGATAAAGTAAACGGCGGCTACAGTGATACAGACTTCCTTTCCAGCTGTCTTGCAATTTTCCCAGTTGATGACCCTGAAATTGTTCTTTACATTGTAGTAGAAAAAGCAAAGGGCGAAACTTACGGTGGACGAATTGTTGCCCCTGTAATTGCAGAAGCTGCAGATACAATCATTGACTACATGGGTATGAGCAGAGGTAAGGCTTCTTCTGTAGAGCATAACGGTGTTATTACAATTCCTAACACAAAAGATATTACTATAGGCTCACTCACTCCGGACTTCACAGGATATTCTAAAAAAGATTTGCTGCCTCTTATGGAGCAGTCAAAGGGAAAACTTAACATTAACGGAAGCGGCTGGGTAACAAGTCAGAATCCTGAACCTGGAACCCCGCTTACGGAGAATACAATAATTGAACTCTATCTGGAATAAAAATATACAGTTATTCAAGTCAAGATTCCCCGCATTAGCCGATTTATACCATTCTATTATAGAAGATATCAATTCAAATGGAGACGATAAAAGCATTTTTTCTTTCTGGACAGTCATGCCTGCAAAAAATGGAAGTATGACTGCACAAATTGATAATATGCTCCTGCACTCTTCCTATAATCCCGAACGTGAAGGCCAGACAGCGGCAGAACAACTTGTGGCAAAGCAGAAGGAAACAGTTATTTTTATGGGAGCGGGTCTTGGCTGGCAGTTTTGTTCACTTGCAAGACTCATTACAAAAAGCGTGCGTGAGTGTCCTGTAAAAAAGCTTGTCCTTATTGAACCAGATCCTATTCATTTTTTTGGTGCCCTTTTTTACATTGACTGGAGTGATGTTTTTGCGGTGGAGCAGCTTGTTATTGCACTTGGCTGCCCTGTCGATTCTCTTATGCCTCTTTTAGAAGGAAATCAAATAAATACAGGGAATACAGGCTTGAATGCATCATATGTTTATGCAATTCCCGCTTTTATTCAGCATGCCCGCCCTTATTTTGATTCTGTAATTGCACTTATTGAACGAAACCGTAGCAAAGATGATATTAATGCCGCAACTTACAAAAAGTTTGAAAAGCTTTGGATAAGGAATTCAATTAAAAATATTGCAAACATTGCCAAATGCCGAACTGTGCTTGAACTTTCTAAGGATTTTGAAAATGCTCCGGAAAACTTTGTAGTAGTTGCCGCAGGACCTTCACTTGAACAGCTGCTTCCAAAAATGGCAGAACTTAAAAAGCGCGCCGTGATTGTTTGTGTAGAAACAGCCTTGCATGCACTTCTTAAAATTGGAGTTGAACCACATTTTATTGTAATAACAGACCCACAGTATTATGCATACAGACATATTGCCGGCCTTGCTTCTCCTTCTAGCGTGCTTGTTTGTCCGCTCAGTGTTTATCCTGCAGTGTTTAATTTTAAATGCCGCCAGATTGTTTTATGCTCCGAAATGTTTCCTGTAAGCGGATTTTTTGAACAACAGCTTGGTTCTTTTGGAGACTTAGGTGCAGGCGGTTCTGTTGCAAGCAGTGCCTGGAGCTTATGCCGTCTTTTAGGCGCCCGTAACATTTACTTTGCAGGTCTTGATTTATCTTACCCTATGGGTCAGACACATATAAAAGGAAGCAGCGCAGAACAGACAGGACATTTAAATACAAGCAGAGTTTCTCCTGTGCAGGGAATAAACAGCCGCTCAAGATTCAGCGCTAACCCTGAATATGGCGTAGATTATAACGGCAACAAGGTACTTACCGATGCACGCATGAAAATGTTTGCCTGGTGGTTCGAAAGTAAAATTGCAGAATGCAAAGATGTAAAAACTTATACATTAAGTTCTGCAAGCATGAGGATTCCTGGAGTTGAGGTTGCAACTGAAGTAGTTGGCGAGGCAGAAACTGTTGTTCCTGAAATTGTCGAAGAGCCACTACAAAAAGCCACCTCCACAGCCATTTCCTCTTTCCTTTCAGAACTGACCAAACTCACCTCTTTAATAAATCAGGCTGTAGAACAATGCATAATCAACGGCCCTAACCTTCATAGCGAAATATCTATAATAGAACAAAAAATTGCAGAATCCCCGTTGGAACAGATTATTGCACTTGCGCGTCCTGTAACAGACGACAGGCTTCAGATGTATACGTCGCTCCAAAAAACAATGGGTATTTATAATAAATATGCAATTTATTATAATACTGGCAAATGACCAGAACAAATCAGCTTGACCTGACAGAAGGTTCTATATTTTCAAAGCTGCTTCAATTTTCAATTCCTCTTATTTTGTCCAGCATGCTTCAGCTGCTTTTTAATGCTGCAGATGTAGTTGTAGTAGGTCGGTTTGCCGGAAACAATTCTCTTGCAGCAGTTGGTTCTACAGGCTCACTGATTAATCTTCTGGTAAATCTTTTTATGGGTCTTTCAATAGGAACAAATGTTATAGCCGCAAATTATTACGGAGCCCGTCGTTCAAAAGACCTTCAGGATACTGTTCATACTTCCATTCTTGTTTCACTTGCCTGCGGAGTTGTGCTTACAGTTGTAGGCGTTATAGGCTCAAAGTATATTTTAATTTTGATGCAGGCTCCTTACGAAGTTTTAACCCTTGCAACCCTTTACTTAAAAATCTACTTTGGCGGAATTACAGCCACAATGATTTACAATTTTGGAAGCGCCCTTCTTCGTGCCAAAGGAGATACTAAACGCTCTCTTTACATTCTGTTTGGCGCCGGTGTAATGAACCTTATTTTAAACCTCATCTTTGTAATCTTTTTTAAGATGGATGTTGCAGGAGTTGGCTGGGCTACAGTAATTTCACAGTGCTTTGCAGCAGGGGCAGTACTTGTTATTTTACTCCGCGAAACAGATGATTTTAAGCTTGATTTACGAAAACTTTCTATAAATACACACATTCTTGCAAAAATTGTAAAAATCGGATTACCGGCAGGTTTTCAGGGAATTATGTTTTCTTTTTCAAACGTCATAATTCAGTCGTCAGTTAATTCTTTTGGTGCAATTACAATTGCAGGAAACGCCGCCGCAGTAAACCTCGAAGGCTTTGTTTACATAGCCATGAACGGATTTTCTCAAGGCACACTCACCTTCTGTTCTCAAAACATGGGTGCCGGCCGCATAGAAAGAATTAAAAAAGCAGTATGGGTTTCGCAGGGCTGTATAATTGTAATAGGAGCAGTCTTAGGCGCACTCTTCCTTTTATTCCGAAACCAGCTTGTAGGCTTTTTCTCTGACAGCCTCGAAGTTGTCCAGGCAGGAGTCCGCCGCTTCTGGGTAATCATGACAACCTACTACCTGTGCGGCATGATGGACGGTATGTCTAACAGCATCCGAGGAATCGGGCATTCGCTCACACCGGTAATTACGTCCTTGTGCGGCGCGTGTCTGTACAGAATCATCTGGATTTTCACAGTGTTCCAGATTCCTCAGTTTCATACGGTCTATTGTATATACGTAACGTATCCAATAAGCTGGATTTTAACATTCATCGCCAATGTAATTTTTTATAGACATTATATAAAAAAGATCCAAGCATGAAAAAAAGTTGGATGCGGAGTGGAAACTGGCTGACGGCTACTTCTGAGAATTTTTGGCGGATGCCATCGAGTAAATTCGAGGATTTGCGAAGCAAACCGCAGAATTTCAACGAGAAAAAAATTGCTCAGCCCGTAGCCGACAGACAGTTTCCACGGGAGCAGCCATCTTTTTTTCATCTTTATGATTGATTTTTATATAATTCAAATGTTAAAATTACAATATGAGCGAAAATAAAAAAACAGTTTATATTCTTGACAGTTACGGACTTATCTTCCGATGTTACTTTGCTTTCATAAGCCGGCCGCTTACTAACCCTAAAGGTGAAAATGTTAGTGCACTTTTTGGATTTTTCAGGAACCTGCACTGGATTTTACAGCATTATAAGCCTGATTATATATTTGCGGCAATGGATTCTAAGACTAAGACTTTCCGTCATGAAATGTATCCTGAATATAAGGCTACCCGAAACAAAACTCCGGAAGACCTTCATGCTCAGATTCCATGGATCTGCGATATTCTTGAAACCTTAGGCATTCCAACCCTTCAGTGCGACGGCTACGAAGCAGATGACATAATTGCTACTGTTGCAAAAAAATGCGGTGAACAAGGAGCAACCTGCAAGATTCTTTCGGGCGACAAAGACCTTATGCAGTTAGTCGATGATAATACGCTCATACTTAAGCCGGAATCCGGTGCACAAACATGGAAGCTTACAGATGCAGATGGAGTTTCTGCCGAATGGGGAGTTCCTCCAGCACAACTTCTTGACCTTCTTAGTCTTTACGGAGATACAGCAGATAACGTTCCCGGCGTTCATGGAGTTGGTGTTAAAACTGCCGCAAAGCTTCTTGCCGATTACAAAGACCTAGACGGAATCTACGCTCATATAGAAGAAATAAAAGGTGCCCTTCACCAGAAGCTCGTCGACGGAAAAGAAAATGCCTACTTCAGCCAGAAGCTTATCCGCCTTTGCAACGAAGTTCCCTGCCCCGAAATTGATGCAGCTTTGAATGGCGCCCCTCTTACCTTTAATTACAAGGCCGCTGCAGATAAGTTGTTTGCATATGGAACTCCTGCCGTGGCTAAAAGTTATGCAGAACTTGGTTTAGGAGGGGGAAGTCTCCCCCTCGGCTCAGCCGGCTCGTCTTCGCCTACCCCTTCGCCTAGGGGCTCCGCCCCTAAAACCCCGGAGGATAATGGTGAAGACGCCCTTCTGCAAGCTCAGGGCCCACAAATTGAACTGGTACAAAACGACACCTCTGCCTACAAAGCTATCACAGACATCTCCGAGTTAGAAAAATACATCACAACGTTCTTAAAATCTTCCAGCGCAAAAAAACTAATCGCCTACGATTCAGAAACAACTTCGCTCGACACCTTCAACTGCAGCATTTTAGGCTTCAGTCTTTGTTATGAAGACGGAAAAGCAGTATACATTCCGCTTCAGCAGGAATCAGAAGGCTTGTTCAGCGAAACATCATACATCACAAAAGAACAGGCCTACACTCAGCTTGAACGCATTTTTACAGACAGCACTGTTACAGTAATCATGCACAACGCCAAGTTTGACCTTAAGGTGCTCTATAACACAGGCTTTACAAAAATCTTTGACGGCTGTAAGTATTACGACACAATGGTAACTGCCTGGCTTATAAATCCTGAACGAACAGGCCGCAACGGCTACTCGCTTGAACATCTTGGCGAAACTATACTTGGCCTAAAAGGAATTGAATTTTCAGACATCGTACAAAAAGGGCAGACCTTTGCAGATGTTCCGCTTGAACAGGCTTACCGCTATGCAGCAGAAGATGCAGACTTTACCTACAAGCTTGGACTAAAGCTGCGTGAACCATTTGAAGCAGACAAAAGTCAGACACTCAAAAAACTTTTAATGCTAGAAATGCAGGTGCTCCCAATCCTTACAAAAATGGAACTTACAGGAATCCACCTGGATGGAGCAGCTCTCAAAGAATACAACAAGGAATTAACAAGCGCAATTTCACTTATTGAACAGAATATTTACAAGGAAGTTGGCCATGAATTCAACATTGCTTCGCCAAAACAGCTTCAGACAGTTTTATTTGAAGAACGCCATCTTAAAGCAGGCAAAAAAACAAAAACTGGCTACTCCACAGACACTTCTGTTCTGGAAGAGCTTGCACTGTATGATCCGGTTCCACGAATGATTCTTGAATACCGCGAGCTTGCAAAAATTCAATCTACTTATGTAGAAACACTTCCTACCCTTACAGACAATCAAGGTCGCATTCACACAGACTTTGTTCAGACTGGTACTGCAACAGGCCGTCTGAGCTGCCGTGAGCCAAACCTTCAGAATATTCCGGTCAGAACAGAAGCAGGAAGAAAAATCCGTTCTGCATTCACTGCACCAAAAGGAACAGTCCTTATTTCTGCAGACTATGCACAGATTGAACTTGTAGTTTTAGCTCATTTAAGCGGCGATAAAAATATGTGTAAAGCATTTAACGAAGGCACAGACGTTCATAAAGCAACCGCAGCACTCATTTATAATGTACCGCCTGAGCATGTAACTCCGGAAATGCGCCGCACTGCAAAAACAATCAACTTTGGTGTTATCTATGGAATGAGCGCCTTCCGTCTTGCAAATGACCTTGGTATTTCAAGAACTCAGGCTTCGCAGTTTATACAAAACTACTTTACAATGTATGCCGATGTTGACCGCTTTATAAAAGAAACAGTTACTCAGGCAGAAAAAACAGGAAGCATTACTACAATCATGGGCCGCACAAGACCAATTTTTGGCATAAACAGCGTAAACAAAGTGGAAAAAGCAGCTGCCGAACGAATTGCCGTAAACTCACCTGTTCAGGGAAGCGCCGCCGACATTGTAAAAAAAGCCATGACAGATATTTCACTGGCTCTTGAAAAAGCAAAAAGTCCGGCCCGCCTGCTTTTACAGGTTCACGATGAGTTGATTTTTGAATGCCCGGACGATAAAACAGAAATAGAAAAAACAATTGCCCTTATAAAAGACAAAATGGAACACGCAGTTGAACTTTCGGTTCCGCTTCGTGTAAGCATAGAATACGGAAAAAACTGGGGAGAATTCCATTGATAATTGCTGTAACAGGCCCAATGGCTGCCGGAAAAAACTATATATGCTCACAAATGGAAAAAGAAGGCTGGGCCTGCGTAGATGCCGATATTCTTGTGCACGAAGCAATAGAACTTGTAAAAGACAAAATCCTTGCCAAATTCATTCCATATGCCGAACAGCAGAACATAAAACTCACAAACCCGGACGGTACCATAGACCGCAAGGCACTGGGAAAGCTTCTTTTTGCATTCCCGGAATTATTAAACATCCAGGAGTCAATAGTCTACCCTATTATCATAAAACAAACAGAAGAATTTATTGCGTCCCACCCAAAAGCTGTAATAAATGCCACAGTACTTTATAAAACACCAGAGCTTCTGCAGCACTGTCAGAAAGTAATTTTTGTAACCGCTCCATTTTTCACACGTCTTAAACGAGCCCACAAACGGGACGGTCTTCCATATACACAGATTCTCAAGCGGTTTCATGCACAACGAAACCTTTTAAAAGAATACAAGAAGCTTGTTGCCCCGGAAAAAATAGAAATAGTAAAGAATTAATTATTTTACTTTTCCTTAACCTCGCTCATGGCAACCAGTATAATATTAAATCGTTTGTTAGAATTTGAATGATATTTGAAAGTCATAAAAACTCCTGTTGTTATGGTAATAGTAATATATCACTGGTAAGTACACATATTGCCGGAACTGTGCCAATCATATTTACTTTTGGATTTGTTGTATGAGTATTATTTGGGTTATAGCCTATAACAGGCCAGGCTTGGAGTCTTCCATTTGGAAGCACAACGTATTCGTTTACTGCTATGATTTTGATATTTGAACCAGTACCAGAAGTACCAAAGGCTGGAATATTAATCCACCAGGCTCCTATACAATTAGTATCTTCCGCTTCAGGATTCATTGCTATTGCATAAGGAGTTAATATTTTAATTGCTTCAGTACTATTATTCATGCCTGCATTTTCAAGTATTTCTGAATCTGCAAGAAATACTTTGTCTGTAACAGTATAGTTGCCTGTAAGACCACCTGCATAAGAAGTCGTTGGTCGATATGCTTTAAATGAAACAACAGTATCCTGTAGTTTTGAAGTTGAAGTATTTGTAAATGCACTCTGCAAAAATGTTGTTCTCAGATATTCTCTAATTGTAGAAGCCGCATAATCATTTGGATGAATAATTGTTTTGCTTTGTATTCTAGTATTTATACCTTCATAAAAAGGTATATTTGCATTAAGGATTTTTTCTGAAAGTAAAATAGTTTTTGTGCCATTATCCTTTGTACATGCTACCCGCCAGACTATAGGTTCAACTTTATAATACTTATTACTATATAGTTCATAAAAATAACCATCACTACCAAGATACCAGTTATTATAAACAGGTGTATCGGAAAATGAAACAGGAAGATTATTTGATGATACATAAGACTGTGGCATATCACCAAAAAGAATGAAATTTCCAGTTGTTTTAAGATTTTGTGTTAATGCATTCCTGTTAAAATAGAAGGTAGAACTCTTTCCATTACCGCGATAATCCTTATGTTCAAGAGTTATTTCATAAGTATTATCGTTATCAAAGGTTATAAGATAACTACCCGAAGAATTTGTGCCGCCTGCGCTTGTTATAGTAGTACCCTCTGAATCTTTAACAGTTATAATAGTTTCTTTATAATCTTTTTCCAGAGGTTGAACCCATTTAAATTTATACTTATTATAACTTTGAGGTTCAATACCTTGTGTTTTAATATCATTTACTACGTTATATTGAAGTAATGTTGGTTTTATAGCAATTGGAGTTTCATCTATAGCAAAATAATATTTTTTGCCATTAGCCGGATAAGTTAAATTATTTCCGGTTTTATCTTTAAAGTTAAAGCTTATTGCATAAACACCTTCTGTCAGGAAGGTGCCTGCTTCTTCCAAAAGGTCAATTTTTCCATCAAATGATGCTTCTTCTGTTCCAACATTGCTATAATCAATTTCAATATCCTTCTTACTGTACAAACTGTCATAATTACCATCATAAAGTTTCTCTAGTGTAAGAAAAAAAGAATCATCTGGTCCCGTTTCGCCACTTTCATCTTCAACATTTATATGCAAAGAAAGTTCATATTTGTTTTGTTCATTTTTTTTGGCAAATGTTATTGAAGGTAAATAAACACCTGGAAGAACTCTTTGTGAAAGATTAGAGTTATCTATTGCAACAGTAAAATCGTCTTCAGGAATTCCTTGTACTTCCTTTGTGACTATATGCATTGGATTGCTATCACGTTGATTGCCTACCTTGTATTGCCAAATTTCTCTTCTTGTTAATTCAACATCTTTTGGTTTCTCTGTTGGAGAATAGTCTATTGAACAATGAAAACCTTTTTCAATACAGACAAGCAATTGTGTAAACTCATCTGGTGGATTATTCTTTTTTGGTTTTATAATAAGTGTACTATTATTATTTTCTAATACAGGTTCTGAAAAATGGTCTAAAAGGTTATTACCATTCTTTTTATTTGTTATAGTAATGTTTTTAAAGTAAGTTTCTCCATTTTTTTTATATCCATAAATATACTCTGCTTGCGGATCTGGTAAAAGATTATTTGCAATAACAGGGTCCTTTCTTAAGTCTGCAAGTTCATCGTCTGTATAATAAATTGAATAAGGACTCATTTCGCTGTCAAAAAAAACCTGAATAGAAGAATCCATTATTACTCCATTAGTAGTTGTCGGAGACTTTGAAATAACAGCAGGGCGGACTGTAACGACAGCCTTTATACACAGCTTTATGTCTTCAGGAGGACTTTTCTTAAATGTACAAATTGTATCAGCAGAACTAATAGAATCAATTAAAAGATATTCGTCGTTTTGAATTTTGGTATCAGAAACAGAATCCCATAATTCCCAACAGATAAATTCATAGTCAGTAAAAGCATCAAAAGTTAAAGCAAAAGTATCTGTTACTTTTTTTATAGCCTGTCCACCTACAGGGGCTTTTACGACACCATTTTTTCCATTAATTGTAATTGTATACGATGGCGCATTTGCGTAGGCTATAGAGGCTTCGATATCTGCTCTAACCTGAGAAGCTTTTAAAAAGTTTTCACAAGAGGTTAAAAGCAAAACCAGAGATAATGAAATAAAAACTAATTTTTTCATTGCAGTCTCTGAAAGTTTCAGTTTTAACTTTATTTTATGGTAGATAATGTTAATTGTAAAGATAATAATTCTTCTATTTTTTTCCTAAACTCTTTTTTTAGAATTCCGATAAAAAACTAAGGTGGACGATTGAAAAAAATCGTTAGAGAGGAAAATTTTATGGAACAAAAGAAAACATTATGGATTATTGCCGCAGTAAGCGTATTTTTGCTCGTCGTAATGGGCGCCGCTATGATTTTGTATAATCCGTCGGCAGGAGCATCTCGCAAGGTAGCAAGCATTAAGCCTGTTGAAAAAACAGTACAGCCTTCAAGTCAGTCTGGCTGGACAAACAACACAACAGATAACACAGCAACAAGCTCACCTCAGGTTAGCGATATGTTCGTTGTTTCAGAAAATACAACAGTCCTTGATTTAGGTCAGGGTTCTTCAAGTGTAGCAGCAACAGATAGTCAGTCAACAACAATTGATCTTAATGCTCTTAAGCGCGAACTTGCTGCTGACGGTGCTCTTGCTCAGACAAATCCACAGAATAATATAAATATCACTGTAAATCTTACAGACAAGGAAAATACAGCAAAGGTAGAAGAGCCTCCTGTAGTTCTTACAACTGAATATTACACAGGAAAAGCAAAAGAAGCAGAAGCAACTGAAAAGGCTACTGCTGTTAAGAAGACAGAAACTGCTGTTGCAAAGGCTACTCCAGCTGCTTCAAAGACTTCTACAAGCACTGCTTCAAAGAGCACAGCCAGTTCTTCTAAGACAACAACAAAAACTACCCCTTCGACAAGCTCAGGGACCGCGGGGGCTGCTACTGTAACACGCTTTTGGGTACAGGTAGCTGCTTACAGCAATAAAAAGACTGCAGAAAATGCACGTTCAGTTTTGTCAGATAAGAAAATCAATTCTGACATTTATACTTACGAAGATGCTAAATCAAAGCTTTTCTATCGTGTTCGTGTAGGACCTTTTACAACAAAGAGTGAGGCTGAATACTGGCAGTCAAAAATCGTAGAAATATCTGACTTTGCAAAGGCCGGAAGCTACGTAACTAGCACAGTTAATTAAAAAATTTTCAATTTTTTTCATAAAAAACTTCCTAAAAAAACAAAAAAAAGCAATTAACTATATATGAAAAATATACAGTTAATTGCTTTTTTATTTGGTCTGGGGCTTATACCCGGCGCGGCACAGGGGATTTTTGCTCAGTCATTTGATTTCTCAAAGGAAGAACTCACAATTTCTTCAAAGGTTAATTTACCCTTTTTAGAAATCAGAGGCGCTGTTAAACCTTCGCTTGATTGGAATTATGGACTTTCATTTTCAAGTAAGAAATTAACACCCAAGGTTCCGGTTACTATAAAAATCGGGAATCTTTATGGTGGCGGAAGTCTTTCAAAGCTGAACTCACCTGCCCTTTATTCGTCTTTAAGTCCGTTCACTTCTTCTTCTGTAAAAGCCGGCGGGCTTGATGTATCTTTACCTCAATATAATAATTTTTCTTATCCGCAAAGTTATTATTTTGATATTGCAATAAAGCCTGAAATTTTTGTAAAACAAATAAATTTTGGTATATTTTATAAAGATGATAAGGATTCCGGAAGTTCAATTACAACAAGTGCGGGGGTAAAAATAGCACCCGGTAAAAAAATTGATTTGAGCTATTATTTTACGGGCGGGCTTTATCCTTATAAAAAAAATAGCTTCACAACCTGGTTTTCGCAGGAAAGATTCTACAAAGAAGGAAAGCACTTATGTTTTAATAACCAGTTTTCTTTTTCAGCAGGCGGATTTTCTTCTTTATTGATTGCAAGTACTTATCAGTCGCCGTTCGGTGATTATTTGAATACCTGGAGACTTGAAAACGTATTAAACCTCAAGCATTTTACTTTTAATCTGAACTGCTTTTATAATCCGAATGAAAAAGTTATTACAAGTTCAGACAAAAAACTTAAACCTCTTTTGCAAATCAATGGTGGCGGGCAATATAAATGTATTACAGGGACGAAAAAGCCTGTTTCAGTGATTTTAGGAATAAATACTCTTGGCGAGATCAATCTTTTAGAAAAAACTCATTCGTTGAAAAATACAGCGGGTATTCAATATTCAGGTTCTGTTTTTTCGGGGAAAATTGCGACTGACATAAACTTTAAGCTTACTGAGGAAACAGAAGGAATTAAAGCAATATTTTCTGATGGAGCAATTGAAGCTTCGAACAGTTTTTATTTCAACAATTTAACTTCAACACTTACGGGCAAATTCACTTTTACTCCAGATGCTAAAAAAACAAAATGGACTTTTACAGAAAAAGCCGGAATTAGTTTTGAATATGAAAACTCCGGTGGAAATATTACGTTTGCAAATAAAAATCAGATTTCTTTTACTCAAAAAACAGGAGAATCAAAAAACAAAATTAGTTTTACTTCCACATTGAGCGCAAAGTTTCAATTTCGTTTTTGTAACCTTCATGTTCATTTGGAGTTTCAAGAATAAAAGGAAGCTTGCGAAGGGCCGGATGATTTGTTACTCGGCTCAAAGCCTCAAGCCCTATGAAGCCTTGCCCTATTTTCTGATGGCGGTCTTTGTGTGCACCAAGGTCATTCATACTGTCATTAAGATGAATTGCATAAAGGTTCTTGAGTCCGATTACTTTATCAAACTGAGTGATTACACCGTCAAGGTCGTTTACAATATCATAGCCGCCGTCCCAGATATGACATGTATCAAGACAAACACCAAGTTCACCTTCAAGTTTTGAACCTGCAAGGTCCCGTGCTTTGTCCATAATCTCGCGTACTTCTTCAAAAGTGCGGCCAATTTCTGAGCCTTTACCGGCCATAGTTTCGATTAAAAGAATTGTCGAAGGATTTTTTTTAAGATCAGCCTTTACTGTTTTTAATGCAGAGGCAATCATGTTGGCGGTGTGTGTTATGCCAACATCTGCCCCCTGCCCTGTGTGACTTCCCGGATGAAAGTTGTACAGACAACCGGGAGTATATTCCAGACGCTTAAAGTCTTCAATCATCATGTCTAAGGCATACTGACGAAGGCCTTCATCTGCAGAACAAGGGTTCATTGTATATGGAGCGTGTGCTACAGGAGGAGCAAAATTATGCTCCTTCATAAGGATATTCAGTTTTTCAGCATCGGCGGTGTCTACAGGCTTTGCAGTTCCTCCGCGCGGATTTCTTGTGAAGAATGCGAAAGTAGTCGCCCCTACAGAAAGAGCTTCCGTTCCAAGCCCTTCTAACCCATTTGATGTTGATTCATGATATCCAATGTTTAACATTAAGTAATGCCTCTAATAAAATGGCCCTTCGACAAGCTCAGGGACCACAAAAAAAACATGTGGGGCCACTGAGCCTGTCGAAGGGCCTTTATAAATTACATACCGTATGTACTAATAAATACACCTGCTGCAATTGCAGTTCCGATAACACCTGCTACGTTTGGTCCCATAGCGTGCATCAAAAGGAAGTTAGTTGGATCTTCTGACATACCAACCTTGTTTGCAACACGTGCTGCCATTGGAACTGCCGATACACCAGCTGAACCAATAAGCGGATTGATTTTTTCTTTAAGGAAGATGTTCATAATCTTAGCCATGATAAGACCGCCCATTGTAGCAATACAGAAGGCAACAAGACCAAGAACGATGATACCCAAAGAGTTTGCATGCATAATCTTTTCCGGTGTCATCTGTGAACCAACGCCCAAAGAAAGAAGGATAGAAACGATGTTCATAAGTTCGTTTTCTACAGTTTTAGAAAGACGCTGAACAATTCCAACTTCCTTAATGAAGTTTCCGAATGCGAGCATACCAATAAGTGGAGCTGCAGGTGGCAAAAGAAGAATTGTTACAACAAGCAAAAGCAATGGGAACAAAACTTTTTCTGTCTTAGAAACAGGACGGAGCTGCTTCATTTTAATCAAGCGCTCTTTTTTAGAAGTAAGGAGCTTCATAATTGGAGGCTGAATCATTGGAACAAGTGCCATGTAAGAGTACGCAGCAACTGCAATAACAGCCATCATTTCCGGAGCAAGTTTACCGGATACATAAATAGAAGTAGGACCGTCGGCACCACCAATAATAGCGATGGCACAAGCCTGCTTCATGTTATAGTCAATACCAGGAATAAAGTTCATAGATGCAACACCGAACAAGGTAGCAAATACACCAAGCTGAGCAGCACCACCAAGAAGAGCAGTTTTTGGGTTAGCAATAAGCGGACCAAAGTCTGTCATGGCACCAATACCCATAAAAATAAGCATTGGGAAGAACTCGTTTCCAACACCGGCGTTATAAATGATGTGAAGCATACCGTCCGGAGCATCACCCATGCCAGCCCCTGGTATATTTACAAGAATAGTACCAAATCCGATTGGAATAAGAAGAAGTGGTTCAAAGCCCTTAACTACTGCAAGGTAAACAATTAAGAAACCAATTGCAAGCATGATAAGTCTCTGCCAGCCGGCAACAGGATGTGTAGCTAAATCTGCGGCAGCCTGGGCAGCCTGTTCTTCTTTTGCAAGCTCCATAGCTTCTTTAGAAGCTTTTTCTTCTGCAAGTTCTGCAGGAGTTGGAGTGTGAATCATTTTGTAAATACCAGTGTTTTTAGCAACATTCTTAAAGAATGAAGATACCGAAATAGGTTTGATATTCTCTGAACCCTTTACGATTGTTGTACTGTGTGATGATGTGGTCATTCCGGTCCCTGAGCTTGTCGAAGGGGTCGAAGGGCCACCAGCTTTACCGCAGCCTGCAAATGAAAGAGCCACTGCCATAAGACAAATCACAGTAGTAATCTTCAAATATTTGTATTTATCTTTTTTATTCAATTCTGTTTCCATATATAAATCCTTAGTGTCATTCTAAGTACAGATTCCCGTGTCAAGCACGGGAATGACAGTTTGTGTCATTGTCGCGGTCCCTGAGCTTGTCGAAGGGTGACCCGACAATCTGCTACTGAATCTGAGCTACAGCCTGTCCCTGTGCAATCTGGCTTCCGGTTGCGGCGATAAAGTGAACTTTACCTGCGGCACCAGCCTTAATTTCAAGTTCCATTTTCATAGATTCAATGATGATGATTGTTGTATCAGCCTGAACAGAGGCACCTTCTGCAACTGCATAGCGCAAGAGTGTTCCTGCTACTGGAGCTGCAACGTCCTTACCTGCACCTGGGGTCCCTGAGCTTGTCGAAGGGGCTGCAGCAGGAGCAGCTGCTGCAGCTGGCTGTGCAACTACTGCACCACCAAGGTTACCCAAAGTCTGTCCGGCCTGAACCTGGTCGCCTGTATGAACTGTATAAGAAATCTTTCCTGCTTCAGGAGCTTTTACTTCAAGCTCCATCTTCATAGATTCAATCATAATAACTGTGTCGCCCTTCTTAACCTGGCTTCCTTCCGGAGCAACAAACTTAAGAATTGTTCCTGCAACTGGTGAAGGAACCGGTACGTTTCCTACACTTGCGGTCCCTGAGCCTGTCGAAGGGCCGGCGGCAGGAGCTGCACCTGCGGCACCGAATGTTACATTGTAAGACTGTCCGTTTACTGTGATGTTATCACCGTTTGTTGTAACGCTGTATGGAGTTCCGTTTACGTTTACTGTGTAAGAACCTGAACCTGGGGTTCCTGAGCCTGTCGAAGGACCCTTAGCTTCTTTCTTAGCAAATGCTGTAGCAGCATCAACTGGTCCCTTAGCGCGTTCAGCAAAGAACTTAGGAGCTACGTTAGGGAACATTGCATATGTAAGAACATCTTCGTCAGAACCGTTACCACCAGCTTTCTTAGCTTCTTCAACCATCTTGTCCCATTCGTTAGGAATTTCATCAGCCGGGCGGCATGTCATTACCTTTTCCATTCCGTTCTGTTCAAGAGCCTTCTTTACGAGTTCCTGATTTGCTTCTGCAGGAAGAGCACCAAACTTACCAGTGATAAGGTTGCGGAAATCCTGAGTCATTGTCTTGTAGCGTCCCATAAGAACGTTCATAACAGCCTGAGTTCCTACAATCTGAGAAGTTGGAGTTACAAGTGGAACATAACCTGCATCCTTGTGAACCTTAGGGAGTTCAGCAAGTACTTCGTCCATCTTGTCGCCTGCATTCTGCTGCTTGAGCTGTGATTCAAGGTTAGAAAGCATACCACCTGGAACCTGAGAAAGAAGGATACGTGTATCTGCACCAAGGAATGAAGATTCCAAAGAAGAATAATGCTTGCGTACTTCGCGGAAATAAGCTGCAAGTTCAAGAAGGGCTGCTGTATCAAGACCAGTGTCCATGTCTGTTCCCTTGAGCATTTCTACGATTGTTTCTGTTGGAGAGTGAGAAGTTCCCATAGACATAGAAGAAATTGCTGTATCA
>JAFZLJ010000060.1 GCA_017551545.1 Treponema sp.
CAGTAATAGGCATACGGCCAATAAGCTCTGGAATAAGACCAAACTTTACAAGGTCATCAGGTGTAGTCTGATTCAAAAGAGTCATTTTTTCTTCTTCGTTCATCATGCCTACATTTGAACCAAAGCCCATTGAGTGAGCTGCAATACGCTGTTCAATAATTTTATCAAGACCAACAAAAGCACCACCAAGAATGAAAAGAATATTTGTTGTATCTATCTGAAGCATTTCCTGATTAGGATGCTTTCTTCCGCCCTGAGGAGGAACGCTTGCAAGAGTACCTTCAATAATTTTCAAAAGAGCCTGCTGAACACCTTCACCGCTTACATCACGGGTGATAGAAGTGTTTTCACTCTTGCGTCCAATCTTATCAATTTCATCAATAAAGATAATTCCACGCTGAGCAGCTTCAATGTTTCCGTCTGCTGCGTTGATAAGTTTAAGAAGAACATTTTCTACGTCTTCACCAACATAACCGGCTTCTGTAAGGGTAGTGGCATCTGCAATTGCAAAAGGAACCTTGAGCTTTTGTGCGAGTGTTCTTGCAAGAAGAGTTTTACCGCTTCCTGTTGGACCAATCAAAAGAACGTTAGATTTTTCAATCTGAACGCTATCTGTTGTATCCTGAACTGTGTCCATGCTGTAGTTTGTTGCCATGCGCTTGTAGTGATTGTATACAGCAACAGACAAAACCTTTTTAGCTTCATCCTGACCAACAACATACTGGTCAAGATATTCTTTGAATTCTTTTGGAGTAGGAACTTCATTCATTTCAATTGGTGCAAGTTCGGCAGCCTGTAAATCAAGCTTATCCTGGCAGGCAGAAATACATCTGTCGCAGATAAAAGCGCCTGTTGGACTTGCAATTAATCTTCTGTCTCTGTCTGCTGGCTTACCGCAAAAAAAACAATAACAGGTTTGTGGATTAAAGCGTTTCATAAAAGTTCCTCTTTATATAAAGTAAATCTTAAAGTCTATTTTTTTCGTGAAGGCATTACGTGGTCAACAATTCCATATTCAAGGGCATCATTTGCCGACATGTAAAAGTCGCGTTCAATATCTGTAGAAATCTGTTCAACAGTTTTGCCTGTATCATTTGCAAGATATTCAATGCTTAATTTCTTAAGGCGGATAATTTCTTTTGCAAGAATAGAAATATCGCTTTCCTGTCCTTCAACTCCACCACGTGGCTGATGAATCATTACACGGCTTGAAGGAAGAGCATAGCGCTTACCCTTAGTACCACCGGCAAGAATGATAGCGGCCATACTTGCAGCCTGACCCATACAGATAGTCTGAATATCGCATTTTACATATTTCATTGTATCATAAATTGCAAGCCCTGCAGTAACAACACCACCAGGAGAGTTAATATAAATGCTAATATCCTTGTCAGGATTTTCAGATTCAAGGAAAAGAATCTGTGCAACAACAAGGTCTGCATTGTATTCGTTTATTTCACCGTCAAGAAAGATAATGCGGTCTTTTAAAAGTCTGGAAAAAAGGTCATAGCCTCTTTCGCCGTTACCAGTTCGTTCCCAAACACTAGGGATGTTGTTATTCATCATTTCGTTCATTATAAAAATTCCTATATATATAAATATAATGGTTTTTCTGAAAAAAGAATATAGAAAAATAAAAAAAAACGTCATTGCGAACCGAAGTCGTGGCAATGACGTATTAATTGTGCCCCTTCACTTCGACAAGCTCAGTACAAGCTAAGCTCAGGGCCCCAGAAGTTTTATCTGTTCTCAAACAATTCCTTAAACGATTTCTTATCACCCTTAGAAATCTTGATTTCAGAATAAATCTGTTCGAACAATTTGTTTTCTTTTGTGTCGTCAATAAGATATTCTTTTGCACGAGCATCGCTGTAGTGTTTTTTAACTTCTTCTACAGACATTCCGCCCTGTTCTGCAATTACTGCATACTGTGCTTCGATTTCTTCTGGAGTTACGCTGATATTTCTGTCGCGGATCAAAGAATCAACGATAATGCGTGATTTAAGCATCTTTTCGCTGTCGCCAGTCCATTCTTTGAGCATAGCTTCTTTTGTCTGACCACTTGCAGTAATCATTTTTTCAAGCTGTTCAGGGCTTGTCTGGAACTGCTGAGCCATCATATCCCAGCGGCCTTTAAGTTCCATTTCGAGCATAGAAGCCGGAATATCAAACTTATATTTTTCAACAAGCTGACTGAGGATTTCATTGTTCTTAAGTTCCTTAAGGCGTCTTGTAATTGCAGTTTCCATGTTGCGTTTAATATCTGCTTTAAGGTCATCAAGAGTCTTGAACTTTTCGTTGCAGTCCTGTGCAAAGTCATCATCCAAAGCTGGAAGATCACGGATTTTTACAGCCTTAATTGTTACGCTGATATTCTTTGTCTTACCTGCAAGCTCTTCATCAGGATCATCTTTCTTGTATTTCTTTGTGATTGATTTTGTTTCATCTTTTTTCATACCAATGATTTCGTCATCAATCTTATAAATATTTTCACCGGAACCTACAGTAAATACAAAGTCTTCGCGTTCTGAACCTTTGATTGTTTTTCCTTCGTCATCAAGCTCGCAGTAGTTGATTGTAACAATGTCGTCTTTTGCAACAGTTGCATCTTTCTTTTCTACAACAAGAGCGTTGCGTTCCTGCATAGATTTAAGTTCGTCTTTAATATCTGCATCAGAAACAGCAACCTGTGGTTCCTTGTAAGAAATACCAGAGAAATCCTTAACAGATACAGTAGGGAAGATATCGTATGTAACAGTGTAAGTAAGGTCTTTTGAAAGGTCAAATTCTGGAACAGTATCCATTACCGGCTGTGCATATGGAAGAGGTCTGTTTTCTGTTTCTTCATCAAAAATCTGTTTGAATGATTCGTCAATGAGTTCGCTCAGTGTGTCTGCCTTAATAGCTTCTCCGTATTTTCGTTCAAGAACATTTGCAGGAACATGACCTTTGCGGAAGCCTGGAATCTGTGCGCTTTTAACATATTTAGAAAGTGTTGAGTTGTAAGATTCTTCTACATCTTTCTTGCCAATAGTAACAGTAAGCTTTACTGCCGATTTTTCCAATTTTGTGAATTCTTTTGTGAGTTTCACGTTGCACCTCTTAAAGACTAAATGTTAAAAAAAAAGCGGTTCAGACTGTATCTGAATCGCTTTTCACTTTAGAGCGGGAAACGGGAGTTGGACCCGCGACATCCACCTTGGCAAGGTGGCGCTCTACCACTGAGCTATTCCCGCAAATAATTTTCTTGCGTTTTCAGGTCTCTATTTTGTAATAGAGCGGGAAACGGGAGTTGGACCCGCGACATCCACCTTGGCAAGGTGGCGCTCTACCACTGAGCTATTCCCGCATAGGTTTTGTTTTTAATTGACTTGTGCGAGAGGAGGGACTTGAACCCTCACGCCGAAGCACTAGATCCTAAGTCTAGCGTGTATGCCAATTTCA
>JAFZLJ010000061.1 GCA_017551545.1 Treponema sp.
AGTTCCTGCACTGCTATGCAGCGAGTGCTTCTGCAGAAGAAACTTCTTCAGCTTCTTCTTCTTTTCTTGCGAAAATTGCAGTTATTTGTTTGTCAGTTTAAGGAACCTTCACTCCTACTTGCAGTACAAGATTTCGCGATCCCGTCGAAACCGGGACACCCCCAAGCAAACATAAATATAATGTCAAAAAAAATAAACGTCAAGTATATCTTGAAGGCGGGTCCCAGCGACGGAGAGTATTAAGGAATCCCCCACGCGAAGGAGCGTGGGTCCCCCTTAATCCTCTCCTGCGTCCCGCACACCTCATTAATAATTGACGTTTATTATTTTTGACTTATAGTTTTTCAACCGGAATTTTGTATATGGAACCACAGTTGCGGCATTCAATCTGAATTGATTCTTTTGAATCTTCCTTCATTTCTTTTAACTGGTCTGGAGGGAGAGTTTTTAAGTAGTCTATGAATTTCTGTTCGCTGCAGGGGCAGTCAAAAATAATGTCGCGGGTTACTGTAATCACCGGATTAAACTCGCGGAAAAGACCTACAACTATATCTTCGTTGTCTACTTCGTTTTCGCTGTACAAAAGGCCAAGGCTTGGGCATGCTTTGAAGGCGTTTTCTATTTTTGTAATCAGTTTTTCGTCGTCTTCGGTATCCTGGTCGCGGCTGTCTTTGTTACCGCCATCGCCTGCTGTTCCACCGGTTTTTGGCATTACCTGAATGTACATTGCACCGGCCCCTATTACCCTTCCCTGTTTATCAAACTGAATGCTTGAATTAAATGCAGTATTAATCTGTTCTGACTGAGCAAAATAAGTTGCAAAATCAAGTGCTACATTTGCACCGCATACTTCTACAGTAGAGCTCTGCGGGAACTTATCATCTTTATGAACTCTTGAAAAAGTGAGTGTTCCAGGGCCCATAAAATTTGCAAGGTCCCAGCCGTCTAACTCTTTTGTAATAGGAATATTCTGCTCGTAAAGGTATCCGCGGACATAGCCTTTTGAATCTGCTTCTACAGAATAGCCCTGGGCAGGTCCCATGCCTTCATACTTAATAACAACATGCTCTTCATCCTTCATCATAGGAATTGTCATGCCGGCACAAAGACACGCCTGTCCAAGAATATATGTCTCTAAAATACCAAGCTTGTGCTGCAACCTGAGCTGATTCACAAAACGTGTACCATGGAAAATTGCACCACGCAGACGACCATTAGCTGCAGTAAAAACCTGCAGCTGGTCATCTTTTAGAGTATTTATAAAATCAAATAGTTCCTTATCGGAAATCGGGGCTTTTATCATAGTTTAGTAAGTTGCAATCTGTTTTGTTTTAAGAACTGTACCGTCTTCCTTATAAACTGTAAGTTCAAGGTAGTTCTTATAAACTTTCATTTCTACCCAACCAAAATCATCATTGTTGAGCCATGTTGAATAAGGAGACTGATAGATTAAATCTTTGTCGAGCTTACCACCCATTGCACCAAGAACCATGTAATCTACATTATCTTTTTCAAGGAATTCAAAGAAGTGATTGTGACCTGTCAAAGCCAAATCAACTCCATATTTTTCAAGAATAGGACAAACACGTTTTACAACACTTGGAATATCTCCCCAGTTTTTACCGGCAGCACTGTCATAATAACCTGAGCCTGTAATGTAGCAGTGTGAAAGAACAATTACTGTATCTTCCTGTGGAATTTCTTCGAGCTGTTTAATAAGCCATTTTTCTTCAGTCTTTGAAAGTTCTGCATCATCCCAAACCATATAAAGGAAAATCATATGAATTGTTCCGTTATCCATGCGGAAGTATTTTTTATCTCCCTTCTGCATAAACGCATTCTTAAAGCAAGGATATCCGTTTACAATAAAATCGTGGTTTCCTGGAATGAAAAGTGATTTTGTATTGTTAAGATTATCGCGGATATCGTTTACTGCACTCTGCATAATTGGAGGAACCATACCAACTTCAGAAATATCACCAAGACAGAAGAAAGCGTCGTAGTTAGCTGAATCAATCTGCTGCATGATTTTTGTACGTGCTTCTGCATTAGAATTTGATGAACCCCAGTGTGGGTCAGAAGCAAATGCATAGTGTGCAAGTAAATCCTTATCAGCAGAATTTGTTGAAACTGGTAGTGGTTCTTTTTGAGACAACAAGTTTAATCCGGAATTGTCAATTGGAAGACGTGGCAGAATCATAAGTGCTACATAAATGATAATCCAAAGTGACATTGAAAAAATAGAAAAAACTCTTGAAAGAATTTTTGTAGCTTTATTTGTTTTTAAAATATTTATTACAAGGAAAATAACTGGAAGAACAGCTGTAACCAGAAGCATCATATAGGCAAAAAAGATTCCATTATGCCAATGCAAGGTTCCCATTAAGCCGGGACGAACGCTGAACCAGATAAATGTTATTGCACAAATTATGATTGCAATAATTCCAAGATTAAATGTTTTTTTGTCTGTGTTTTTCATTTTGTAGTACTCCTTTTTTTATACTTCAAAAATTATTACATTCCACGAAAGTGGTTTAATTGTTGCTGTAGCAATTCCGTCTCTAAGGGAGGCGGCAGGATTTGTTTCAGGCTGTTTCCAGTCATTTTCAAAGCTGCTCTTCTTTTCAAAATCCGAAGAATACATTTCGTAATGCGAAATTGTTCTTATACCTTCAAAACCGCGTACATCAAGCTGTATAGGATAAGCTTCTGTCTGATTTCTGTTTATTACAAAAACTGTAAGTGTTCCTGACGCTTCATGCCATGCACAGGCTGTATCTATGTAAGGTACATTGTTCTTACCAGTATACTGTGAAGTATCGTCAATTGCATAGCCAGGTAAATCAAAGGTCGGGCCGTCTACAACAGTTTTTAGGCTTACTCCCTTTGCATATTTCATAAGCTGCATATAAGCATGATGAGTTGCAGCTTTCCATACATGGTCGTGGTTAGAAGCACACAAAGCTCCAAGTCCGCCTGTCATACATCCAATCTTAACTCTGTCTGCATGACGAAGAAGTGCCAGCTGAACACTTGCCATAGAAAGAAGCTTTATCATGTCGCCACCAGGGAATTCTCGTTCAGGCATATTGTCAGGGTCGTGAAGAATATATTTGCGTTCAGGATCAAACTTGTAATGTGAACGTGCCATGTTATAAGGACCATAGCCCGGATTAAGAGGACTGAATGGTCGTTCAAAGGCACCGTATTCATCAAAACTTATATTTACATTGCGTGGGGAACGGTGCTTAGCCTGAAGATAATCAAGCATAGCGGCTTCTGTATTAATAAAGTCTTCATAATAATGTGAACCACCAAGAAGCGAAAGAATATCACCAGGTTTTGCAGAGTGATAATGATGAATGGCAAGATAATCTACTGTGTCGTAGCATTTGTCCATTACTATCTGTTCCCATTCAGGATAGTGATCCATAAAAGAAGCAGAAGAACCGCAGGCAACAGTTTCTATAGATTCATCAATCCACTTCATTGCCTTTGATGCTTCGTGACATAAGTTTCCGTAACCTTCCGGATTTTTTTCCCAGGAACCAAGCTGCCAGTGACCGTCCATCTCATTTCCAAGACACCAGGTTTTTACTTTATAAGGTGCATCGTGACCATTCTGGCGGCGCAAATCTGACCAGTAAGTTCCGCCTTCGTGATTTGTATATTCAACACAATCCATGGCGTCCTGCAGCGTGCCTGTTCCAAGATTTACAGTATAAATTGATTTTGTACCGATTTTTTCGGCCCACTGAAGATATTCATCATGTCCAACATCGTTTGGAATATATTGATGCCATGCCGGATCAAGATGAACCTTACGCTGATTTCTTGGACCAATTGAATCCTTCCACTGCCAGGCAGAAACAAAATTACCACCAGGAAGTCTTACTGCAGGAAGTCCTGTTTTTTTAAGCGCTTCAATTACATCTGTTCTAAAGCCCTGATTATCGGCAGTAGGATGCTTTGGGTTATACATAAACCCGTTTACCATTGTGCCGATTGGCTCCAGGAATGCCGAAAAAAGTCGTGGCGAAATTTCACCAATCGTAAACTTCGGATGAATTGTTATTCTAGGGTTCATAAAAACTCCTTATTTCTGGATTGCCACGCTTCGCTCGCAATGACAAAGCACTTCGTCATTGCGAGGGCGAAGCCCGTGGCAATCCACTTATTGTTTTCCAGTACTAATCTTCTTAATCCACTTCTCGCTCTTCAAACGGAATACACACCAGACGGTTTTTACGATTTCTGCAGAATTCAAAGCTACGTAAATCCAGAAGGCTGACCAGTGGAATACAAAGCCTGCAAGAATTCCAAGCGGCAGTGAAAGAACCCATAGGAATACATTATCTGTTACCATGAGCATTTTTGTATCTCCGCCACCCCGTAAAACTCCTTTTGTCATAATGCTGTTTGTAGAACGGAAGATTATAATCAAACTGATTGCATCCATAAGCTGGCGCGCAATCTGTTTTGTTTCAAGAGAGACATTATAAGTATTAATAATCGGATTACTAATAATCATAATGAAAATTGCAGAAACAGTTCCAAGTGCAAAACCAAGTCCCAGGAACATCCAGCCTTGAGTCATTGTTCGTTCGCGGCCTTCTTTTCCAAGAGTCTGTCCGGTTACGATTGCACCTGCCTGGCTTACACCTTGAATTACTACAGTACTAAGCTGCTGTGTAACGCTTGTGATTGCATTTGCAGCTGTAAAGGTTGCGCCAAGGTGACCGATTACCATTGCAACAGAATTGTTTCCTAGGGCTAGAATTGCATCACTAATTAAAACAGGAATACTTATGCGGATATATTCTCCAAGCAGTGAGACTGTCTTCATAAAAATGTCGCGTACACGGAAGAAAATCTTTTTATCACGCAGGAACAGGTAACCTAAAATCATGCCTGCTTCAAAAATACGTGCAATAAGAGTTCCAAGCGCTGCACCGGCAACTTCCATTCGTGGAGCGCCAAACTTACCAAAGATAAATGTATAATTTGCAAGAAGGTTTACAAAGAAAGCGCCAATAGAAACAAAAAGCGGCAACCTTACCTGCCCTACACTTCGCAGAACAATTGTTGTAACAAGTGATGTTCCTAAAAAGAAATACGTTACAATAGACCACTTAAAATATATGCTTCCAAGCTTTATGATTTCCGGATCATCTGTATACATGCGCATAAGAGTTTTTGGCATGATAAGTGTTGCAAGCGCAAATAAGGCAGCAAGTGTAACTGCAAGACGGAGCATAAGGCATACAGTCTGTCTAAGTGCAACCTCTGCTTTTTCTTCATCATGATGTGCCTGCTTCATACCCCAGAAGCGCGAAACAAGCACCGAAGCTCCCATTCCAAGGCCCATACAGAAAATGTGATAAATACTTATAAATGAATTAGCAAGCGAAGTTGCCGAAAGCGCATTTTCACCAAGCTCTCCAACCATGATTGTATCGAGCATGTTTACGCCAATCGTTATAAGACTTTGTAAAGCAATCGGCAGAGCAAGGGCAAATACATTTTTATAAAAAACAGGGTCTTTTCTAAAAAGTTTCATATAATTGTATAATTATATATGATAAAACTTGCTAATTCAATCAGCGTTTTATGATTTTTCTGCAATCGTGGTCTTTAAGAATACTTCATAATTTTATTGACACTTAATAATTCAAGGAATATACTGTAATTAATACAAAGGTGTTTGCCATGGAGATTTCTGAGGCCCTAGAAAGAATTCTGCCCGCCTTTGAGCAGTATTATACAGTTAATAAAGATTCAGAACCGCCGTTTTGTGCTCAGGCAGAGTTTCGTTCTCATAATGAACAGTATTTTCTTGTCCGCTCAGCACATATTGCAGACATCGATTCAAACGAATTCGTTTATTTTGCACAATCCCCTTCACTTTCTAAAGAAGAACTCGAAAACTTTGTAAACAAATCATGGGAAGACGGTCTTTCAAAAGTAAAGCCATATAACGGCCACCGCAATTCAGATGTTACGCTTATAATAATAACAAAACAGCTTGAATGTCCGCTTGAAAATGCAATCAAAAAGACAAAGCTTTATAAATCATATAAATGGAGTCTTCACGGCTGGAGCCATTTTAAGCTTGCAGTTGTGGAGCTTGATACACAGCATATTTATTTCAACAGGTTCGGTAAGGATTACCGCAAACTGCTGGAAAAGAATATATATGGAGGAAAAAAATGACAGCATTATTGATCATTATTGCTGCGATTGCTCTGCTTGTAATCGGCTATATCGTTTATGGCTCATGGCTTGCAAAGCAGTGGGGAATCGACCCTACAAGAAAAACACCTGCTAACGAAAAGACAGACGGTGTTGACTATGTACCAGCTAAACCAGCTGTATTGATGGGACACCACTTCTCATCTATCGCAGGTGCAGGTCCTATCAACGGTCCTATTCAGGCTGCTGTATTCGGATGGGTACCAGTATTCCTGTGGTGTGTAGTTGGTGGTATCTTCTTTGGTGGTCTTCAGGACTTTGGTTCACTTTTTGCTTCTGTTCGTAACGAAGGAAAATCTGTAGGTGAAATCATTAAACAATCTATGGGTACAAAAGCAAAGAAGCTCTTTATCATTTTTGCTTTACTCGTACTTATTCTTGTAATCGCTTCTTTCGTAAACGTAGTTGCAGGAACCTTCTTCTCTGCTGCCGGAAGCTTTGGCTTTGTAAAGAATCCTAACGGAAACCAGACAACAGCTATGATTTCCCTTCTCTTTATTGTACTTGCTATTGTTTACGGTATCCTTACAAATAAATGTGGTCTTAAGACTCTTCCAGCTACAATCATTGGAATTGTTGGAATTGTACTTGTAACAATCATTGGTTTGAACTTTGGTTTTGCAATGAGCCGCATAGCCTGGATTGTATTCATTGGTATTTATATTGCAGTTGCTTCACTTGTACCTGTCTGGATTTTGCTCCAGCCTCGTGACTACCTTTCTTCATTCCTGCTTTATGCAATGATTGCACTTGCTCTTGTTGGTATTGTAAGCTCTCCAATTACAGGAAACGCTACATTCACAATTCCAGCTTTCACAGGATGGAAGACAGGTCTTGGAACAATGTTCCCTGCTTTGTTCATTACTGTAGCTTGTGGTGCTTGTTCAGGCTTCCACTCACTTATTTCTACAGGTACTTCATCTAAGCAGCTCGATAACGAAAAGAATGCCAAGGCTATTGGTTATGGTTCAATGCTCATTGAATCTGCTCTTGGTATTATTTCTTTGATTGCTGTTGGTATGGTATTCGAAAAATACAAGGCCGGTGGATTCGGTTCTCCATCTGCAGCATTCGGTGCCGGTCTTGCAACTTTGTTCGGTGCAGAAGGTTCTGGTGCTTATAACACAATCTATGCTTTGCTTACACTTGCAGTTTCTGTATTTGCTTTGACATCTTTGGATACAGGTACACGCTTGAGCCGCTTTATGTTCAGCGAGTTGTTCCTTAAAGACGGAGAAGCAACATGGAAGGATGCAACAGGTATCCGCAAGGTTTTGGCTCACCCATTGTTCGGTACAACTTTGATGGTTGTAATCGGATGTGTTCTTGGTGGACTTAAGCTTTCTGCAATCTGGGGATTGTTTGGTGCTGCTAACCAGCTCCTTGCAGGTATTGCTTTGATGGCAGTTGCTGCATGGCTTGGAAACGCAGGAAAGAACAACAAGATGTTCTTCATCCCAATGATCTTCATGCTTGCCGCAACATTGACTTCTTTGATTATCACAATCATCAACAAGATTAAGCCAATGGTAGCCGGTGCCGAAGGCGCATTCTTCTGGGGCAACTGGTTCCAGCTGATCTTCGCTCTCGCAATGACAGTACTCGCAATAATCCTCGTTATTGAAGGTGTACAGACATTCGCTAAGCAGAAGAAGGCTAACTAGTTCTTAGCTCATAAAATAATAAAGGGGCTGTCCAAAAAGATAGGACAGCCCTAATTATTTTTAAAGACAAAAGAAATTTTCTGTGCTAAAATTTAAGCATGAGCAGAGGCGTAAGTGATAAGATAACTTTCAAACCGTACAGTCAGAGTGAGCAGTGGCTG
>JAFZLJ010000062.1 GCA_017551545.1 Treponema sp.
ACCTTAGCTGCATCGATGTCCAACTTTTCAACAATCAATTTCTGCATTTTTTCAAACAATTCGTCCATTTTTAATCTCCTGAATTATCCGTTAATCTCTGGCGTAATAATCTGTCGTCCGCGGTAGAATCCGCACTTAGGACAAACATGATGAGACTGTACAAGGTTTCCGCAGTTATTGCATTCAACAAGCTGAGGTGCCTTGAGTTTCATATTGATTGTCTGGCGTCTTTTTGTTACGGCCTTTGATACTTTTGATCTAGGTACTGCCATATATGTAACCTCACTTTAAAAATCATAAATATAGATATAATAATATACAACAAAATATAAGAATATGTCAACATCAAGAAAAATTGTAATCTTATAATAAAAAAATGCTCCCGTGTGCCTTGTGGATTCAAAACCGCAGGCCTCGCCTGCTACACGCTGAAGTGCCTTGTAATTATATATTTGGCCGCCTGGCGGCCGCACTTCAGAGTGTTTTTGCCTCCACAAGTCCCACTCCGCATTTTTTTATCATGCTTTCATATACTATTCCCTATCCCCTATTTACTATTTCCCTAATTTCTTTTTAAGTGCGTCTACAACAAGCGGAGGAACCATTCGCGAAATATCTCCTCCAAACAAGGCTAGTTCTTTTATACTGCTGCTTTTTACTACGCCCCATTTTTCTTTGGATGGGAGGAACATTGTTTCTATCTGGGGGTTCAGGTTCTGGTTCATGTGGGCAAGCTCGAATTCGTAAGAAAAATCGTTACTGGAACGGATTCCTCTTATAAGAACCTTGGCACCTACTTCCTTGGCGTAGTTTACAATCAGTCCTTCCCAGACGTGAATCTGAACATTCTTATAGTTTTTAAGAAGTTCTTTAAGCATTTCCAGACGTTCCTGTTCCGTGAACATATAATTCTTGTTAGGATTTACAGAAATCAAAACGTCAACATCATCAAATAATTTTGAGGCACGCTGAATAATATCTAAATGTCCATTAGTTGGGGGGTCAAAAGAACCCGGAAAAACAGCTTTTATCATATATTTATTTGTATCTTATTTGACGAAACTAGGCAATAGATGTTATATTTTTAGTGTATGAAAAAGAAGCTATTATTAACATTTACTGCATTTGCAGCATTATTTGCTATTATATTCTCATCATGCGCTTCTAAACCAACTGAACCAAAGCCTGATCAGAAGGAAATTGAAACCCCGCAGACTGAAGATGAGCTTTCTGATGAAGATATAATAGTTATTACAGATGATGATGACGGTTCGGACGATGAATATCTTCGTTCCATTGCCAATCTTGATGGAGTAGAAGCTGTTTCTAAAAAAGAATTTACAGACGATAAAAACGAAATTCTTGAAATCATTTCTGAACTTGCATTGGTAATGGAAACTCAGGATACCCTTTCATGGCTTAATTACATTGATGATGAATCAAAAGAGTATTACAAGAATCCTGTAAATCTTCGCAAGGCACAACAGAGACTTCGTGATAAACGTATTGAACTTAAGACAATCGAAGATTATTTTAAGTATGTATTTATTCCTGCACGCAGAAACAGTCATATAGATGAAATTCGTTATGTTTCTAAGAATCATGTAAAGGCTGTACAGATTCGCGAAGATGCACCAGATGCAATTTATTATGAATTCAAGAAGAAATCAGGCAAATGGCTTATTTATATTCCGCCTGTATCTTAAAAAATCTTTATTGATTTTTTACTATTCATAATTTATAATAATATAAATTCTTATTTGAAAATTTCCAGGAGGAAATAAAATGAAATTAACAAAGAAACTTTTTGCTGTTGCCCTTTTGATGTCTGCTGCAGCTATGACTTTTGCTCAGAGCCAGTCAGTACAGAAACAATCAAGCAGCTCAAATAAAGAAACTTACGTAGAAAATGAATATCTTGATGATATTGATACAGAAATTATCATTGGTATGGCAGAAGCTGATGATTATGAATCAAAGTTTTTAGCTTTACAGTATATACAGGAAGCAATTGAAGATGGTAACACTTCTGCAGGTGTAATTGAAGCACTTGATAAGCTTGCAGGTGAAGGAATCCTTTCAGAATCACGCACAAACGGAAGAAAAATCAATAACTTCCCTGATATTCGTCGTGATGCATGTATTTTAATGGCTCAGGTTCCTTCTGAACACACAAAGAATCAGCTTATTAAAATTATGGTTGCCGAAAATGAACCAATGGTTACAGCTGCTGCTGTTCAGTCTTTAAGCAAAATTAATCCAGAAAATGCAGACGAAGCTATTGAAGCTATTTGCTTTGTTCACAAAAAGAACATGTATCTTAATCCAACAAGCAGCCTTGCTTTTGAAGTAATCGACGCTTTTGAACGCCTTGCTCCTAATGCAAGCAACCATAAAGCAATGACAAGTACTTTAACACTCATTGCAAGCAACTACCGCTATCCTACTTCTATTCGTAATAGAGCACAGAGACTTTTGAAGAAGCTTTCAAATGCTGGAAGCAGCTCAAGCTCTAAGAATGTAGACGCAAAATAAACCGGAGCATTAATTGGAACCAATAATTCTAGCTTCTTCCTCACCCCGCAGACAGGAGATTTTGAAAATGCTCAAAATCCCTTACAGGGTGATTATGCCTAACATTGATGAAACAATCTCGACAATGCTTCCTCATGAAGAAATTCCTGAACTACTGGCACGCGAAAAAGTGACTGCTGTTATACGCTCTTTGCCTGCCGGACAGGAAATTCCATGGGTTTTGGGTGCAGATACAATTATTTCCTATAATAAAAGCCTTTACGGAAAGCCTCAGGACCAGGATGAAGCATTCAGATTCCTGCAGGATTTTCAGGGAAATACACATACAATTCTTACAGCTTTGGTTTTATATAATGGTAAAACTCATTCTACAACTTCAAAGCTTTGTAAAACAAAAGTAACATTCAGCCCACTTACCGACGAAGAAATTCAGTGGTATGTAGATACAGGCGAATGGCATGGAGCAGCAGGCGGTTACCGCATTCAGAGTCTTGCTTCAATGTTTATCAGTCATATCGACGGTTCATATTCAGGTGCCATCGGGTTGCCTATTTCTGAGCTTTACGATATATTAAAAGAACAGGGATACAAAATCCTTGAATAGAGCCGTTGGCTCAAATTAATCTTCCGGCCCTTTTGGGTACGAGAAACAGAGTTAGGTTGGGAAAGCGTATCGAGCCCTTCGATGTGGTTACTGAGCCTGTCGAAGTGCAGGGACCGCGCTGTTGGTTTCATGACTTTCCCCGTGAAGGAGTTAATCATGGCTGTTGTTACCATGAAGAACCTGCTTGAATCCGGAGTACATTTCGGTCATCAGGTAAAGAGATGGGATCCACGTATGAAGAAGTATATCTTCGCAGAACGCAATGGAATCCACATTATTGACTTGCAGAAGACAATCGCTGCAATTAAAGACGGATACGATGAAGTTCGTCGTGTTACTGCTGCAGGAAAATCAGTACTGTTCGTAGGAACAAAAAAACAGGCACAGCAGGCTGTACAGAAAGAAGCTGAACGCTGTGGAATGTTCTATGTAAACAACCGCTGGCTTGGTGGTATGCTTACAAACTTTGCTACAATCAAAAAATCACTTCAGCGCCTCAAGAAAATCGAAAAGATGGAAATCGACGGCACATTCGAAAATCTTACAAAGAAAGAAGTAGCTGCCCTCCAGAAGGAAAAGGCTAAGCTCGAAAAGAACCTTGGTGGTATTAAAGAAATGAAGGAACTCCCAGGAGCTATCTTTATTATTGATACACACAAGGAACAGCTTGCAGTTGCAGAAGCTCGCAGAATGGGTATTCCTATTATTGCTGTTGTTGATACAAACTGTAACCCAGAAGGTATTGACTACCCTATCCCAGGTAACGATGATGCTATCCGCGCTATTTCATTGTTCACATCAATCATCGCAAACGCTGTAATCGAATCTGACAATGAAGCTGGTCTTAAGATTCTTGAAAATCTTAATGATGATGAAGAAGTTACAACAGACGCTTCTAACAAAGATGAAGATGAAGAAATTGTAGACTACTCTAACTATCAGCCTACAGAAATTAAAGAAGAAGACCGCGAAGCTGACGAAGCTGAAAGTCTTATCGACGAAGATAAAATTTATAAGGACTAATAATATGGCATTTACAGCAAGTGATATTAAAAACCTTCGTGAAATGACTGGTGCCGGAATGATGGAATGTAAGAAGGCTCTTACAGAATGTGACGGCAACATCGACGAAGCAGCTAAATATCTTAAGGAAAAGGGACTTGCCGCTGCTGCTAAACGTGCAGACCGCGCTACTGCAGAAGGACGCCTCTTTATCCGCAATACTGGAGACAAGGTTTACGTTGTAGAACTTACTTGTGAAACAGACTTTGTTGCAAAGAATGCAGATTTCATCGCTCTTGGTGAAAAGATGCTCGACGTATCTATTGAAAAGGGCTACACAAAAGTAGAAGAAGAACACACAAAGATGCTCGAACCACTCAAGGTTTCTATCCGTGAAAACATGAATGTTGCAAAGGTAGAAGTTATTGATGTTCCAGCAGGCTGTACAGCTTCTTACTATATCCACTCAGACAACAAAACTGGTGCTGTTGTAGTTATCAGTGGTTCACAGGCTGATGCCGTTAAGACATTTGCTTATGACTGCTGTCTCCACATTGCAGCATTTACACCAGCTTACACATCTAAGAAAGACGTTCCACAGAGCTACGTTGATGAACAGAAAGAAATCTTCAAGGCTCAGATGGATCAGGATGAAAAGATGGCTGGCAAACCAGACAATGTTAAGGAAGGAATCTTACAGGGTAAGATCAACAAGCACCTTGCAGAAATCTGTTTTGAAGACCAGATGTTCGTAAAGGATGACAAAAAGACTGTAACTGCTAAACTTGCAGAAGTTGGAAAAGAAGCAGGTGCAACACTTGCATTCGTAACAGCTAAGCTTTTTGTACTTGGTAAATAAATATAATAGGAGATTTACAAATGGCAGAAAACACAGAAGAGAGAATGGAAAAAACAATCGCTTCTTTGAAGGATTCTTTAAATGCTATCAGAACTGGACGTGCCAACGCTGCAATCTTTGATAAGGTTCGCGTAGATTATTACGGCACTAAATCACCGCTTAATCAGGTTGCAACTATTCAGATACCAGAAGCTCGTTCTGTAATAATTCAGCCGTTTGATAAATCTCTTATTACAGAAATCGAAAAGGCAATTCAGGTTGCTGACCTTGGTTTCAATCCTTCTAACGATGGAAAGGTTATCCGCATTACTATCCCTGCCCTTACTGCAGACCGCCGCAAGGAGCTTGTAAAGCAGGCTAAGACAATTGCAGAAAACAGCAGAACTGCTATCCGCAATATCCGCCGCGATGGTAACGATGACCTTAAAAAACAGCAGAAGGACGGAACTTTGACAGAAGACGGACTTAAGACCGAAACTGACAAGCTCCAGAAACTTACTGACAAATTCATCGATGAAATCAACAAGATTTACGATGCAAAAGAAAAGGAAATCCTGAACTAATAATGTCTTTGGATAAGAACAATCTTCCGCTCCATGTTGCCATTACAATGGACGGGAACGGAAGATGGGCAACACAACGAAAACTCCCTCGTACTGCAGGACACGATAAAGGCCTGCATACAGTAAAGGCAATTGTAAAAGCTGCTTCTGATTTGGGAATAAAAAATCTTACGCTTTATATTTTTTCTACAGAAAACTGGAAGCGTACAGAAAAAGAAGTTGGTTTCCTTATGAATCTTATCCATACACATCTTAAACAGGAGCTTGATTTTTACAGAGAAAATGGAATCAAGCTCAACCATATTGGAGATTTAGAGGCATTGCCTGCTGCAATTAAAAAAGACATTACAGATGCAGTAGACGATACAAAAGATTTTGACGGAATGGTTTTGAACCTTGCCATTAATTACGGTGGCAGGGATGAATTAATCCGCGGAATAAAAAAGATAATTAAAAACTGCACAAGTGAAGATCAGATTACAGAAAAATTAATTTCTGAATCGCTTGATATGCCGCAAAGTCCTGATGTTGATTTATTAATCCGCACAGGCGGTGAAAAACGACTTAGCAATTTCCTGCTCTGGCATATACCTTATGCAGAACAGATTTATATAGACACACTCTGGCCAGACTACACAGTTGAAGAGTTTTATGATAATATAGAAGAGTTCCAGAAAAGGAACAGAAGGTTTGGAGCAGAAAAATCGGAGAAGAAATAAAGAGTATAATATGAACAAAGTAATCAAACGACTTCTTGTATTTTTCATTGGTGTTCCCCTTGTTATTGCGGTAGTATCCCTACCGTTCTGCAAACATATATTATTAAATATCCTTACAATTATAAGTGCTGGTATAGCTGCTAATGAATTCTACAATATGGCTTCAACTAAATATAAGTTGTTTCCAAGATTTGTAATAATCCTTCTTACTGCAGCACTTCCAATTCTCACTTATATATTTGTTTTATTTAATTTTGATTTTTCATATCTTATGTGGTTCCTTGTCCTTGAAATTTTTGCATTCATGGGCGCAGAATCATTAATAGCAAAAACCTTTGAAGAATCTGTAACAAAAATAAGCCTTACAACTCTTATTCTTTTCTATTGCGGCTACATGTTATCTTTCATAATCAGAATGTCTGCAATACCTGAAAATACTTCTATATATCTTTACCTGTATTTTATCCTTGTATTCATGACAGATTCAGGTGCATGGTTCTTTGGCGTTCTGTTTGGAAAATCAACAAGAGGATTTTTTAAGGCAAGTCCAAACAAAAGTCTTGTAGGATTTTTCGGCGGTATTTTAACTGCAATTGCCAGCGGCATTGTATTTAAGTTTATATTCCCTGAAATTTTCTTTGGTTCTATCTGGAAAATAATTTTAATAAGTTTTATTACAGCACTAGGTGCAATAATCGGAGATTTGATTGAATCAGTTTTCAAACGCTCATTAGACGTAAAGGACAGCGGTAATATTATACCGGGAAGAGGCGGACTTCTTGACTGTCTTGATTCTCTCATTCTGGGTGCTCCGATTTTCTACATTGGAATACACTTTTTTTATCTTTCAATAGTAATTCAATAACAGCATGAAACGAGTATTAGTTTTAGGATGTACCGGCTCTATTGGTACAAACACATTAAATATTATTAAATATATGCCCGAAGACTTTGTTCTTTGCGGTGTTCAGGCTCATTCTAACAAAGACAGACTTCTTGAAATTTCACAAAAATCAAAATGTCCTTATTTACTGACAAGCGAAGATAATTCAAAAGAAGCTTTTCAAAAATTAATTGACGAATCAAAGCCTGATATTGTTGTAAACGGAATTTCCGGAGCTGCAGGATTATTGCCTTCTAAGGTTGTTCTTGAAAACGGAATAAATCTTGCACTTGCAAATAAAGAAACTATTGTTATGGCAGGAGATCTTATTAAAGAGCTTGCCTACGATAAGTCTGCAAAAATAATTCCTGTAGATTCTGAACATTCGGCAATCTTCTGTCTTTCAGAAAAAATCGGGAAAGAAAATATTTCTAAGATTATTATTACTGCAAGCGGCGGTCCTTTCAGAACTCTTACAAAAGCAGAGCTTGAACAGGTAACTGTTGAACAGGCATTAAATCATCCAACCTGGCAGATGGGAAAAAAGATAACTGTTGATTCTGCAACTCTTGCAAATAAAGGTCTTGAGGTAATAGAAGCAGCTAAGCTTTTTGATGTGAGCCAGGATAAAATTGAAGTTGTTGTTCATCCGCAAAGTCTTATTCATTCTCTTGTGCGCACAAATGACGGAATGCTTTATGCACAGATTTCTGAACCAGACATGAAGCACCCTATTTTGAATGCTCTTACATGGCCTGTAAACCAGAGCAATTATCTTGAACCATTTGATTTGTTTGATAAGACAATGACTTTCTTTAAACCACGCCTTCAGGATTTTCCGATGCTCAGCTATGCCTTTGAATGTGTAAAATTCGGTAAGGCCTACCCTATTGCTTACAACGCCGCAAATGAAGTTGCAGTAAATGCGTTCCTTGAAGAAAAGATTTCTTTCCAGGCAATTTCGCGGGTTGTTCGTTCTGTGCTCGATAAAAACTGGAATCATAAAATAAAATCTTTCGACGATGTTTTTGCAGCAGATGATGAAGCAAGAAAATATACAGCGGAGCTCATATGAAATGGCTTTACGGAATCTTATGTCTCTTCTTCTTAATTCTGTTTCATGAATTCGGACATTTTCTTTCAGCAAAACTTTTTGGCGTAAAGGTAGAATCATTTTCTATAGGCTTTGGTCCAATCCTTCTTCACAGAACAGTTAAAGGCACAGACTACAGACTTTCGCTTATTCCTCTTGGCGGTTACTGCGGCATGAAAGGTGAAAATGAATTCCGCGAAGCAATGGATAAAGGCTTTACAGAAGTAAACGGAGAACCAGATTCACTTTATGGAGTTCATCCTTTAAAACGCGCTGCAATTGGCTTTGCAGGACCTTTCTTTAATTTTATTTTTGCGATCTTTTGTTTTTCACTTATAAACGGAATCGGCTATAAATATTATTCTTATTCAAACAAAATAGTCCTTGCTGATGAGCTTTATGAAAACATGTCTACAGCCGCAAGAGACGCCGGAATACTTTCAGGCGATGAAATTATAAAAATCAATAATAAAGTGATTTCTGATTTCAGCGAAATTTTAGAAGAAGTGTCTGTACGACCAGATGAAAATTTAACAATTACTGTTCTTCGCGATAATCAGGAGCTTACTTTTACAGTTTATTCAGAGTTAGATAAAGACACAGGAACAGGAAAAATTGGAGTTGCTGCAGACACCTCAAATCTTATAGAAAGAAGCACTCCTGACTATAATTTTTTCCAGGCAATAGGCCACGGCTTTTTAGACACCTTTGAATACATTGGATTAACTTTTAAAAGCATATTAATTTTGTTTAAAGGCGTAAACCTGAAAAATGTTGTTGGTGGTCCGGCCCGTATAACAGATATGCTTGGAACTACTGCACAGGAAGGTTTTTCAGAAGGTTTTAAAACTGGTTTTATTAGCCTTTCAAATCTTATGGCTGTAATAAGTATTTCGCTTTTTATAATGAACCTTCTTCCAATTCCGGTGCTTGACGGCGGTTTAATTCTTATTGCATTTATTGAAACAATAAGCCGCAGAAAAGTACCTCCAAAAATACAATACCGTATTTCGTTTATTGGTTTTGCATTTATTGGAATTTTGTTTATAATAGGATTAATCGGTGATATAAACTATTTTATTTCCGGAGCAAAGTTAAAATGAAAAAGATAAGTTTAGTTTTTATATATTTAATGGTCGCATTAACATTTGTGTTTGCAGATTCTCATATTTCAACACAATCGCATCAGGCACAGATTACTTCTGTTTGTTCTGTTCCTTACAAGACAGGCGGCGATTTTGAATATTTTACTGCCGGTGATGACGGCTTTTTAATTAAGTGGAATGAAAACAACGAAGGTGAACACTATCAGATTAGTGATGTTGGCATTAAGATGATCGCAATTTCACCAAACGGAAACCTTGTTGCTGTTTATGAAAGTGACGGCGGAAGCGTAAATAAAGTTAGTGTATGGGACTGGCGTACTTTAACACGTAAAAAGTTCTGGAGATATAAGGATTCTATTACATCTCTTAAGTTTTCTGCAAAAGGAACTTACCTGATTGTAGGAACTGCTTCTGTAGATGGCGTTGAATTTTATAATACATCAAACTGGTCAAAAATTAATAAGATAAAAGCAAATACAGGTATTGTAAATTATATTCATACAAGTGATACAGAAAAAACAGCTGTATTCTATTCACCTGCAGGAAACCTTTCTTATTACAATATGCAGACAGGCCAGCTTAAAGAAAAGTTTACTGTTGCACAGGGCTTGAGTCAGGCTGTTCTTTATAACGATAATAAATTCCTGGCAGGCGTTAAAGATAATACAATTTATATTATTAACGCTTATAAAGGAACTTCTGTAACTTCTATTAAATCTCAAAATCCGCTCATTCTTTCTACATACAAAGATACAAATCTTTATTATCTTGAATACGATGGAAAGAATAATTATGACCTTAAAATGCTTGAAAACCTTGACGGCGGAAAAGTTTCAAATCCTCGTGTTGTAAAATCATTCAGAGGGCCAAGAGGAAATGCAGCAATCAACAGCGGTATTAAAAACTACACAGAAATTCTTCTTGGAAGCAAATCCGGGGCTGTTTATAAAATTGATACAGATCCTTCAATTACAACAACAAACATGACAGAAATCACACAAAATACATATTCAAAAATTTATGATATGTGTGAAGCTCCAACAGATTTTTACTTCCTTACCGAAAAAGCAATTTTCAAATCTTCATATGATTCTGGTATTGTAAACAAAATTACTTCTTCCGAAGGTCAGACAAGCATTATTAGTCTTGATGAAAAGAATGTAATTTTATGGTCTGTTTCTACCCGTGAAAAAGTTGAGCTTGTAAATCTTGAAACAAAAACACGCACTACCCTGTTTACTCCAACTGGTACTATTCAATCTCTGCGTCTTGGAAAAATCGGTGAAAAGAATTATCTGGTAGAAATTGAAAGCGGTTCAGTTATAAATCTTTATGATTTTACAAACAAGACATTTAAAGAAGTTTATACAGGAACAGGTATTCAGGATGCTGTTTTGTGCGATGATGGGAATCTTTACATTGCTAAATCTGCGGCATCAAATCCACAGGTTCCTCTCATAAGTATAAATCCTGAAACTTATGAAACAGTACCTCTTTCTTTAAAGGGAAACGTTTCTTTTGGTTTGAGTACAGATGGTCACATTGTATATGGAATTGTCTTGCAGTCAAACGACAATGTTCAGGAGACTTTTGTATATTCATTTAATACAGCAACTGGCAAAGCAACAAATCTTCTTAAGTTCTCTGAAGAAGATTCAGAAGCATTTACATATATCTACGGAAATATTTTGTATACAAATATTGGTAAGAACAAGCTTTATTACTACAATATGTCAACAAAGAAAAATGCTTCTTATAACCGTTCTGCATCAATTCCTAAGAGCGTTGCACAAAACGGCAGCAGAGTTGTAATCTTAAATGACAACGGTTCTATTTCGTGGTGCAGCTCGAACAACGCAAGCATTATTGCAGACTGGTATCTCACTACCGATGAACAATGGTATGAATTTTAATCAGCTTCGCTGATTAAAATTCATACCTGCGAGTATTTTGCTTGCTCGCGAAGGCTCGCATTTTTGCTTTGCAAAAACCGCAAAAACTCGTGGTATGAGTTCTAACTCTGGGGTCCCTGAGCTTGTCGAAGGGGCCTACACCCAATCATTAGTATTTACACCGCAGCCTCGCATGAGTGCTTCTGAGTAAACACCCATGTAGCCGTCTACACTGCGGTCCCAGCTGAAATCTTTTTGCATTCCGCGCTGCTGCATCTTTTTGATGTGTTCTTTTTTGTTGTAGTAAGCATAAACTGCCCAGCCAACTGTGTCGTATATTGCGCCTGGAGTAAGGGAATCAAACAAAAAGCCTGTTCCTTCTCCGTTATATTCATTGTACTGCTCTACTGTATCTGCAAGTCCGCCTGTACGTCTTACAATAGGCAAAGTTCCATAAAGCATTGAATACATCTGGTTTAATCCGCATGGCTCGTAGCGGCTTGGCATTAAGAAGAAGTCTGAACCAGCTTCAATCAGGTGGCTTAGGCTTTCATCATAACCAATGTATGCTTGAAGGTTCGGGAGCTTTGACTGAAGGGCGTTTATTTCATCTTCGCACCATTTTTCTCCGCTGCCAAGAATTGCAAACTGAATGTCCATGTTTACACACATTGCAAAAATTGAACCATAGGTAGGAGCAAATACTTCGGCAATACCTTTCTGATCTGCAAGGCGTGTTACAATTCCAATTACAGGAACATCAGGCTTTACCGGAAGTCCCATGCGCTTTTGAAGTTCTGCTTTACATACTGCTTTTCCACTCATATCTTTTACATCAAAGTTCTTTGGTAAAAGTTTATCTTTCTTTGGATTCCAGGTTTCTAAGTCGCAGCCGTTTAATACACCGCGAACACAATCAGAACGAACACGAAGAAGACCGTCAAGGCCAAAGCCTCCTTCCATTGTCTGCATCTCACCAGCATAAGTCGGGCTTACTGTTGTAATCATATCTGCACAGGAAATTGCTGACTGTAAAAGGTTTATGCTTCCGTTTCGTTCAAGGCCTGCTCCATAGTAAAGGTTCCAGTCCAAGCCAAGTGCCGGGAATGAACTTTCAGGATACCAGCCCTGATAACCAAGATTGTGGATTGTAAATACGCTTGCTGTGTGTGCAAAGTATCCGTTACGGCAAACATGCTTTAAAAGGACCGGCACAAGTGCACAGAACCAGTCGTGTGCGTGCATAATATCAGGATACCAGCCAAGGAAACGGCAAAGCTGAAAGGCACCGTGACACAAAACAGCAGAACGGTATGGATTATCGTGAAAGTCTGGTTCTGCTTTTGTTCCGTAAATGCCGTCGCGGCCGAATGCCTGTTCGTGGTCTATAAAATAAACAGGAATGTCTGTTCCCGGAAGATCTGCATAATAATATTTTACCCAGGTTTCTATAGTGCCTGCTGCAACAGCTACAGGTTCATCAATTGCCTTAAGCTTAGCACGGTCTATTTTATAATAACGAGGCATAACGATTTTTACATCGTGGCCCTGCTTGCGAAGATTAATTGCAAGTGCGCTGACTGCATCGGCTAATCCACCTGTTTTTGCAAAAGGTACAGTTTCTGAAGTTACCATTAAGATTTTCATTGGACACCTCGTTTATTTATTATGCACAGCATCGTAGAATGCCTGTTTTGAATTAATAATTGTTGATTCTGCTACACAATATGCAATGCGGAACCAGCCGGCGCCACCAAAAGCAGAACCAGGCGCACAAAGAATATTGTAATTCTTAAGATGATTTGTAAATGCAAGGTCATCATCATTCCAGCCTTGTGGAACTTTTACAAAAAGATAAAAGGCTCCTTCCGGCATAGCATATTCAAGACCTGCATAGTCCATTACTTTTATAAGTTCATTTCGTCGTTTTTCGTAAAGAGAATAGTCGCATTCGCAATCCCATGACTTTGTAATAACCTTCTGGAAGAAAGCAGGTGCATTTACAAAGCCTAAGATTCTTGTTGCAAAAATAGCAGCAGCAATAAAATCTTTTGCTTCCGGGTTTGCAGGGTTTACACAAATATAACCTATTCGCTCTCCTGGAACACTCAGATTTTTTGCAAAGCTTGTTACAACTACAGAGTATTCATATTTTGGGAAAACTGCTGCAACTTTTTTACCGTATGTAATTGCGCGGTAAGGTTCATCGCAGATTATATATGGGAATCGGCCTGTTTTTTCTCCGTGGGCTTTAAGAACATCTACAACTGCCTGAATTTCTTCATCTGAATAAATGCGGCCGCTTGGGTTGTTTGGAGAATTTATAATTACAGCTGCTGTTTTTTCATTAAGTGCAGCCTTAATTGTTCCGGCATCAAGTCCAAAATCATCCTTTGTTTTTACGCGGACAATTTCACCACCATGATTATGAATGTAATGGTCGTATTCTGTAAAATAAGGGCATGGAACTATAACTTCATCCCCCGGATTCAAAAGAGCTTTTAGCGTAGAATTAAGTGCCCCAGCAGCACCTACAGCCATTACAACGCATTCTTTTGCAACAGGAACTCCCTGCTCCTTTGCAGATTTATCTGCCATAGCCTGACGTGCTTCGGGATAACCTGCATTCGGCATATAACCATGACAATTATGCGAAACATCCTGGGCATATTCTTTAATTGCATCTACAACGGCCTGTGGAGGGTCTAAATCTGGGTTTCCAAGGCTAAAATCATATACTTTGTCGGCACCGAATTTTTGTTTAAGTACAGCGCCTTCTTCAAACATCTTGCGGATAACACCGGCAGAAGGGCTTTCTACCAGAGATTTTATATTTTTACTTATCATAAGAAATATTATATCATAAAAAAAGCCATTTGTCATAAATTATCTATAAGGAAAAAATAATTAGAGCGGGCCCCAGCGACGGTGTAAAATAAGGCCTCTCCCCAATCTTTCGTTCACCGTGCTGCCAAACAGCACGAGTTCGCTGATTGGGGTCCCCCCTCATTTTCCACCTGCGTCCCACTCAAATTATTTTTTCAGACTCGTTCTTTTATGAGTATTTTCTTATGAAACTAAAAATCTACTAAGGTGTTTATTGAATAGAACATTTATTTTGACTATAATGGAGGTACTTATTATGAATATGACTGAAAAAATGCTCAAAATATTTATTTCTTTTTCTTTTATCTTTTTCGTGGCTGTACGATGCCTTTTTGGGGCTTCTTTTTATAATGATAAACTGACAGCCGACGAAATTAAAACACTTCAATCAGGACAGGTTCTTATAAAAAGCATTGGTTACCAGAAGAATATGTGCCTTAAAAGCGGCTACAGTAAAGAATGCGATGATATTATTCAGCAGATAAAGGACCTTAATCCTAAATATCTTGCAGAAATCATTCAAATTAAACCATATAAAGGTAATGAAAACCTTCCGGAAGTTCTTACAGGATTGTTATACAATGTTTCTGAATACACAGATATTCCATATTACTCAGTAAGACATGATAAATGGTTTGATCTTTACGATTATGCAGAAATTCAGAGTGAAAAGGTTATTTCTTCAACTTCAAGTGGAACAGAAAAAGAACTTAAGGCTCTTTTTGTAATGGAACCATTCGGCGATGTTTTTGAAACAATTACTATGATTCAGAAGCCTGATTCAGTTTATTATTCATCTGTAAATACAAATAAACTTGCTTTTGAACAGAAAATTGATTGTGTATGGCCAAAAAAGCTTAAGATTTGTATTTATCTGTTCAGAGAGGGCGATAACTGGATATTATATGGCGTTGGAGGTGTAAATGCACCAAGAATACCATTTTTCACAGAAAGAATTGAAGTTGCATTTATAAATAGAATTAAATCATTCTGTAGTTATATGTTTACAAAATTCTAATGTGTGTATAGGTTTACCATACAGGAGTAAAAAATGATTTGGCTTATCGGTTGTAAGGGGATGCTTGGAAGTGAAGTTGCAAGACAGCTTGATCAGAACAAGTATAATTGGGTAGGAACAGATAAAGAAGTAGATATTACAGACAGAGAAGCTCTTTCGGCTTTTGAAAAATCTGTTGAAACCTCTTCTTATCTTGATACAACCAGAACCGATAAGCATATCAAATGGATTATCAACTGTTCAGCTTATACAAATGTTGATAAAGCAGAAGAAGAAACAGAGCTTGCAGATAAACTTAACAATGAAGGTGCTCTTAATATTGCAAGAACAGCACGTTCAATTGGTGCAAAGCTTATTCATATTTCTACAGACTATGTTTTTAACGGAAAAGGCAGCCAGCCTTATACCGAAGACATGGAAAAAGATCCTCTTGGTGTATACGGAAAAACAAAAGCAGCCGGCGAAGAAGCAATTCAAAAGGAAATGACACAGTTTTATATTCTGCGCACAGCCTGGCTTTATGGATTTGACGGCAAAAACTTTGTTTATACAATGACAAAGCTTATGAATAACCATGAGCAGATTAAAGTTGTAAATGATCAGGCTGGAACTCCAACTTGTGCTGTTGAACTTGCTTCTACAATCCTTAAAATCATTGAAAAATCAGATAACGCTACAGAAGCTTTTGGTAAACATAGTGCCCCATCTTACGGAATCTATCATTTTACAAACGGCGGCCAGACTAACTGGTTTGAATTTGCACAGGAAATCTATAAGCTTGGTAAAAAATATGGCAGAATTACTCAGGATTGCGCTGTAAATCCGTGTACAACAGCCGAATATGGTGCAAATGTTGAACGACCAGCATACTCTGTTTTGAGCAAAGATAAAATATGTAAAGAACTCAAAATCAAGCTTCCAACCTGGCAGAGCTGCCTTGAAAAGTTTATTAAGAGCGAAAGATTTGACCCAAAATAACGGCATTCATTTTTTTCTTAACTTATTTCATTTTAAATGTTATACTTATATAGTAGATCCTGAAACAAGTTCAGGATGACGACATTTTAAGGAGTAAACAATTGAAAACTTTTGGCGGACAGGTTCTCTTTTTGGACCGTTCAGATATTAATACTGATGAAATCATTCGTGATGAATATTTAAAAGAACTTCCTAAGCAGGAATTAAAAGCACATCTTTTTGAAGATCTTAAAATTGAAGGCTTTAATGCACAGACTGATGTTGCAGGAACAAAGGTAATCATTACACGCGAAAACTTTGGTTGTGGCGCAGTAAAAGAAAATGCTTCCTGGGCACTTGAAACAAGCGGTATTTTTACAGTTGTAGCCCCTACTTTTGCAAAATCATTCCGTCAGGAAATGTTTTCAAACTCTGTAATGGCAATTGAAATTGACAGAAAGTCTCTTGCAGATATGTTCAGAACCTTTGCAAATAAAGATGCAGAATGCAAGATTGTCATCAACGACGACGGAACTGCCAAAGTAAAGCTTATTGCAGGTTCACTTTCAAAGAGCTATCCGTTTAATCTTGACGATGCAGAAAAAGGCCTTTTAGCAAACGATAATTGGCTTGGATTCGCTGAAAGCAAGTATTAATCCTTGGGGTCCCTGAGCTTGTCGAAGGGTCCCTATTCTACTAATCCTTTCTCCTTTAACTTCTCAATTATAATCTCAACAATTTGCTCAGGTAAGTAATTTGCAGTATCAATAATGATGTCTACAAACTGGTAATCGTTATTGTCTATATTGTAGAATTCCTTGTAGCGGCCTGTGTCTTCTCTGTCGCGCATGGCTGTAAAGTCTTTTATTGCCTGAAGATCGCCTCCCTCACGGTTGAAAATGCGTGCAGCACGGGTGTCGTCGCTGGCATATAAGTAAACCTTGAGATCTGCTTCTTTAAGCATCCAGATTGCAAGGCGGCTTCCAAGAACGCATGGTTCTTCAAGTGCAAGCTCTACCTGATGTTTGTCTACATATTTGTCATAGGAGTCATCATTCTTGGCGGCCTCTATTACTTCCTTTAAGGTCATTCCCTTTTCTTCTGCAAGCTGACGGAATGTGTAATTGATAAGTTTGATTCCGAGCTTCTGGGCTAAAAGACCACTTACAGTTGTGTTGCCGCAGCCACTTTTACCACTTATTGCGATGCGAAGATCTTTTGTTGGTTTCATGATGCCTCCTTGTATGAGATTCCCGGGTCAAGCCCGGGAATGACATGTCATTGTCGGGCTTGACCCGACAATCTCTATTCTACATTCTTACTCTGTTCACGAATATTTTCAAGTGCATCCTTTGCGTTAATAACAACTGCACTCACTTCTGCAAACTGATTCTTGCTGCCAATTGTGTTAATTTCGCGGTTCATTTCCTGGCAAATAAAATCAAGACGCTTTCCCGGAATGGGGTTATCGTTGATTTCTGTTTTCATGGCGCTTATATGACTGCAAAGGCGCACAATTTCTTCGTTGATTGTGTATTTTACAAGCATTGCTGCAGTTTCTGTCATTATGCGGTTCTGATCTGCGTTTTCGCCAAGAAGCTCGTTGAATTTTGTTGTAATCTGCTCTTTGAAATAGCCTTCCATTTTTGGCTGCCATTCCTTAAAGAAAGCAGCACATTCTTCGAGCTTGTCAAGTTTTTCCAGAAGGTCTTTTTTCATATTCTGACCTTCGCGTTCCTTGTCGCTTAAGAAACGTATGAAGGCTGCTTCAAAAACAGGCTCAATCATTTCACGATATTTATCAACATCATATTCGCGGTTTGAATTAAGAATGCCGTCCTGCTTAATAAGGGCATACAAGGCTGCTTCTGGATTTACGCTTGGCAAACCTGCAGCAGCAGCAATTTTTTTGTAGGCCTCCATATATGTTTTTGCAAGCTGAGCGTCTACAGTAACTTCACCTTCGCTGTGAGTTTCTTTTATTCTTATATAAACATCAACCTTACCGCGTGCAACTTTTTCACTGATTTTCTGGCGGAACATACTTTCAAGCGGATTAAGATATGTCGGAAGATTTACAGTCAAATCTAAAAATCGTGAATTTACTGATTTTATTTCTACAGAGACTGTGGCGTTTTCTGTATTCTGCTCTTCGTAAGAGTAACCGGTCATCGAAATCATTTGTAAATCTCCTTACCAAGAGGCCAGTTATCACCGGCACCCATTGTTATAAAAAGATATCCGTCTGGATATTCTGGCGGAAGCGGTTTATCAAGCTCCTGTTCAATAAGCTCTTTGGCATCCATAATTTCTTCAAAATAATAGATGGCATCGTTTGCGGCTGCATTTGTTTCAGCCTGTTTCTGATGTTTTACAGTTTCTTCATAAAGTGTGCGACCTGTAATATTAAAATCAGCTGCATTTTCGCGGGCAGAACTGTAAATCTTATGAAGTATTACAACGTCTGCGTCATCCATGCTTGCGGCAAATTCCTTAAGCAAAGCATTTGTACGGCTGTAAGTATGGCTCATAAAATCAAGAATTATTTTGCGGCCCTTGTAGAATTCACGGTAGCCTGCAACAGTTGTCTTAATTGCTGTGGGATGATGACCGTAATCATCAATAACTATTACATCATTACCGCCTGGAGTCTTCAAAGTGCGTACAATTTCACTTCTGCGCTTGCCACCTGTAAACTTAAGTAGACCATCTGATATTTTTTCCATGTAATCAACAGGATGTTTTCCAAAATATCGCAGAATCTGGCATACAAGAGCAACTGCACCGGCTGCATCTAAAACCTCATGACGACCAGGCATACGCAAAGCAAGCTCTTTATCAAAACACTTCAAAGTAAATGTATTCAATTCGTTTTCTACTTTTACAAAGGTAAGCTTATAGTCTCCCCCTGCGCATTCCCCATAAGGAACTAAATGAATGTCAGGACGTTTGTTATAAGCAAGAAGCGCAGTTTCTACAGCACCCTTGTCATCTGCACAATAAATCAGTTCACCAAACATTGGAAGACGGCATATATAATCAACAAAAGCATCGCGGATATCTTCATAAGTCGGGTAATAATCCTCGTGGTCAGATTCAACAGAAGTCAAAAGGATTTTCTGCGGATGGAACGACATAAAGTGACGCTGGTACTCACAAGTTTCTGCAACAAAAATTGACTTTTTCTTTTTATCCTGAGCAGGCAAATCCTTTATAAGCGGCGAAGTATAAGTGCAGGTGTTACCAAAAGAATTAATAACGGAACCTGCAAGAATCTGAGCAGGAATATCATCAAGCTCCTTTAAGATAGTACCAGTAAGACCTGTTGTACTTGTCTTTCCATGAACACCACAGATTCCACAGGAATAAGAAAGAGACGAATGCCAGCCAAGGGCTTGTGTATACAGGAGGCACGGAATATCAAGTTCTTTTGCCTTTTTAAGATCCGGATTTTTTTCAAAGTTATAGGCAGAAGAATAAACTATATATTGGATTTCAGGAGTGATATTATCCTCTGAAAATAAGACAGGTTTTATTCCAAGCTTTTCAAGGATTTCGTCTGTATAAAAGCGATCAGCAACATCACTACCTGTAATGATTGCACCATTATGAAAAAATATTTCTACAAGGGCTGCCATGCCGGTTCCCTTGATTCCTACAAAATGAATGTGAACGCCGTTTAAATTCTGCGGCAATGAAACTTGTTGCTCTTGCATATCTCTATTATAAAAAAAGAACCACCATTATGCAACGCACAATGGTGGTAAGGATGTAAACAAAATTTCAGGAACAAGTCCAAAAATTATACCAATTTATTTATATTCCCGTTCTACTATTACCTCTTTAGTATCCATTCGGATTAAGGTAACAAAACTTGAACCAGGAATACCGGAACCTTTTCTATAGCTGATCTGATAATCAACATAAGGTTCGAGCGCCGGAATATTAAACACTATATCTGTATTTACGTCCCGGGCTGCTTCAAAAGAATTTACTACTGTAGTACAACAGGCGGCACACATACTGTCATCTCCAAAATCAGAACGAGGTTCCTTATAATAAAGATGCAGAGTCATTTTAATTGGCACGCCTGCAGGTAAAACTACAGGAGAATAATATGTAAGTTTTTCTGGTTTAGGTGTATTCTTTTCATCATAAGTTACAAAAGTAGCTCCGCTTATTTCAGATTTTTTGTATAAATCAAAGTAAACATAAGCTACTTCTTTATCATCATTTTCTGCATATGAAAGAGGTATTGCCTTAATAGTATTACAACTAGAAAGAAGAATACATGAAAGAGTTGAAAGTACACTAAGAGCAGTTAGTATTGTATATCTGATTGTTTGTTTCATTTTCCCACCTGAGAGAGACCGCTGGCGGTCTTTGATTAATAGAAAACCGTTAAGAAAAAAGCGAAAGCTTTTTTTAGGTTATCCTTTTTTCCTTTCATGCCATCAAGCTCAGATAAATCTGATCTGCAAGACCAAAGCCTGCATTCTTTGTCATTGCTGTTGCGTATTCATCAAACAGCATGTCTTCGTACATATCCTGTGCAAAGCTGTTTTCGTTTGATTTCATAACAGTCTTGCGCATCTGTGAAAGCATCTGCTTTACAAAAAAGCCTTCGAGCTCGAGTGCCGATTCGTAAAGCTTGCTTGTCTTATCAATTGTCTTAGCCTGAACATGTGGATTAGCCTGGTTAGAAGCAGCACCTGTAGCTTTTGCAGTTTTGTCTGACTCAAGTGTGTAAGTTCCTGCATAGCCTGTTGTATATTCACCGTTCAAACGTCCTTCCTGAGCAATCTGTGCAGAAGAAAGTGTTCCACGTCCTTCATTCTGTGACTGAAGTCTTTCTACAAGCTCGTTGAACTTTTGTGTTTCTGAATTTGTGCGGGCTGTGTTAAGAGCTCCATTTCCACCAGTAATTCCGCTATATGTATTTGAAATATATCCTACGTCCATGTTCTAACTCCCAGTGTTACACTATCGCTTCAAATTAACTGCAGTAGAAAGCATTGTATCAGAAGTCTGAATTGCCTTACTGTTGAACTCGTATGCACGCTGAGCTACGATCATCTGTACCATTTCGTTTACTACAGAAACGTTGCTCATTTCAAGGAACTTGTGGCGTACATCACCAAAGCCATCATAACCCGGGCGACCTTCAATTGCTTCGCCAGATGCATTTGTAACTTTAAAGAGGTTATCACCTTCTGCCTTAAGACCTACAGCATTAGGGAATCTGTAAAGTTCAATCTGTCCAACTTCTATAGGATCATTTCCACCGTTTACTTTAACGCTTACAAGACCAGTCTGTGTGATGTTTAATGTAGAAACATCGTAGCCTTCTGGAAGAATGATTTCTGGCATTACACGAAGACCGTTGTTTGTTACAAGCTGACCGTTTGAATCAATCTTGAATGTACCGTCGCGGGTATAAACATAAGAACCGTCATACTGCTGTACACGGAAAAAGCCTTCTCCAACAATTGCAACGTCTGTATCAACGCCTGTATTCTGGAGTGAGCCCTGATTCATGATGCGCTGTGTAGCACCAACTTTAACACCAGTACCCTGCTGGATTCCAACAGGAGTAACTGTATCTTCTGTAGCAGGAGTACCTGCAAGTTTTACGTTCTGATAAATCAAATCTTCAAATTCAACACGCTGCTGTTTGTAGCCTGTTGTATTTACGTTTGAAAGGTTGTTAGAAATTGCATCAATATTTGACTGCTGTCCGTTCATGCCTGTTGCGGCTGTCCATAAAGATCTAACCATATATTACTATCCCCTTTTTACTATTTACTATTCCCTACACTCTATTGGAGTACGGCAACCTTCTGCCAGAGTGTACCCATCATTGAATCTTCTGAGGTGATAGTTTTCTGGTTAGCCTCGTAGGCACGGTTTACTTCTATCATCTGAACCATTTCGTTTACAACATTTACGTTGCTTGTTTCTGTATAGCTTTGAATGAAGACTGGGCGTTCATTTCCTTCTGCAATGTGAGCAGGACCTGCAATGTCATTTGTTGAATAAAGACTTTCGCCCATCTTTTTGAGGTAGCGTTCGTTGTCAAAGCGTACTACCTTAAAGCGGTCAATTTCTTCACCATCTTCGCTCAAGATTACTCCGTCCTGATTTACTGTGAACTTATCGTTTTCTACACGAATAATTCCGTTTTCACCAAGAACAGGATAACCGTCTTTTGTTTCGAGAATTCCTTCTTTTCCAATGAAAAAATCGCCGTTGCGGGTATAGCGTTCACCATTCGGAGTTTCGATTGTATAAAAACCTTTTCCGCTGAGTGCTATATCTGTGGCTGTGTTAGTGAGCTTGAATGAGCCTTGTGTGAAATCAATGAAACTTTCGTTTGTTTCTACACCAAGTCCAAGCTTTCCGATTACTGGTGCGGCATCTGCGCTTCCCATGCCGTTTGGGATTTTGTAAACACCGTCTGAATTAGTACGGCGAATAAGCAGTTCAGGGAATGATTTTGATACTACAATATCGCGTTTATAGCCGGCAGTATCAACATTTGCAAGATTGTTAGAAATTGCATCAAGCCTGTTCTGCTGTGCATTCATACCGGAAGCACCGGTATACCATCCACGAATCATGAAACATGCCTCCTTTAAATTTTGTTTAATCCTTACCTTTAATGTCGGCATTTGAAAAAAGTAGTTTAGTGATATTTTTATTTGCAAAATCCAAATTTCAGATTTATAATTAAAGATACATTTGACAAACATACAGGAGACTTTTATATATGGCTAAATCTGATGAACCAAGAGTTCTGGCATTGATTCTGGGAGGAGGAAAAGGTACTCGTCTTTACCCTCTTACAAAGGAACGCTCTAAACCGGCTGTTTCTTTTGGCGGTAAGTATCGTATCGTTGATATTCCGCTTTCCAACTGTATCAATTCAGGCTATAAGAAAATATATCTTTTAACACAGTTCAACTCGGCTTCGCTTCACCTTCACATTTCAAATTCCTACAATTTTGACCGCTTTTCTGGTGGTTTCGTAGAAATTCTTGCAGCAGAACAGACACTTGAGCATTCCGGCTGGTATGAAGGAACTGCAGACGCCGTTCGTAAGAACTTCATTCACTTTAAGACACAAAAACCAACACATTATGTAATTCTTTCTGGTGACCAGCTTTATAAGATGGATTTACGTGCATTTATGGATGCCCACATCAAGTCTGGTGCCGAAATTACAATTGCAACAACTGCTGTAAACCGCCATGACGCTTCTGGATTCGGTATCATGAAGATTGATGAGAACAGTCAGGTTAAGGAATTCATGGAAAAACCAAAGCCAGATCTGAACATCGATTCATGGAAGATTCCCGCAGAAGCACGCGGTGCACTTCCACCAGAAAAAGAATTCCTTGCATCTATGGGTATTTATATCTTTAATGCAAAAACTATGGAAGAATGCCTTTTGGGCGAAAACGAAAAATATACAGACTTTGGTAAGGAAATCCTTCCACTTGCTATCGGCAAGAAAAAGATCTGCTCATATGTTTTCGACGGTTACTGGGAAGATATCGGAACTATCCGAAGCTTCTACGAAGCAAACATTCAGCTTACAGAGCCTTGCCCTGCATTTGACTTTTATGGAAACAATTCACCAATATATACACACATGCGTAATCTTCCGCCTTCAAAAATCAACAAGGCAGATATTACAAGTTCACTTACTTCCGAGGGATGTATCATTACAGACTGTAAATTAAACAAATCTGTAATTGGTGTACGCTCTATTATTGAACAAGGCAGTGAGCTTAATGGTGTAATTATGATGGGTGCCGATTATTACGATGACGATGATGAAAAGGCAGATTACATTGCACAGGGAAAACCTGTTACTGGCATTGGTAAAAACTGCAAGATCGCAAATACAATCATCGATAAAAACGCAAGAATCGGCGACAATTGTCAGATTGGTGTTAGCGGTAAAAAATACGAAGACGGAGACCACGGTTCATTCTATAGTGCCGACGGTATCATCGTTATTCGTAAGGGAGCCGTTATTCCTTCGGGAACGGTTATCTAGTGTCATTGTCGGGCTTGACCCGACAATCTTTACCCTCACTGATTTTTTCTTTTATTTTTTTTATTGGACTTTGCAGATTTTTCTGCAGAGTCCATTTTTTATTCTTCAACGCCTAATTTACGATGCAGGGTTTTGCGGCCAATTCCAAGAAGCTCGGCACACTTAGTTTTGTTACCGTTACAGAATGCTAGATTTTCCTGAATTATAAGAAGTTCAGCATCATCAAGCTTCATGCCTACCGGAATATTAATAACCTTTTCTTCACCCTTTTCGCGTACACTTGCAGGAAGGTCATCAATTTTAATTTCGTTACCGGTACACATAACAACAGCACTTTCTACACAGTTCTTAAGCTCACGGATATTTCCAGGCCAGCTGTATTTTAAGATTGCAGCTTTTGCACGGTTATCAAAGCCTGTAATGTTCTTTTCATTTTCAATATTAAATTCACGAAGGAAGTTATGAAGTAAAAGCGGAATATCATCTTTTCGTTCACGAAGAGCAGGCATTGGAATGCGTACAACATTCAAACGGTAAAATAAATCTTCACGGAACTTACCGTTTTTTACTTCTTCTTCAAGGTTACGGTTTGTAGCTGCAACAATGCGGACATCTACATTAATAGGCTGAGTTCCGCCAACACGTTCAAAAGATCTTTCCTGAATAACACGAAGCAGCTTTACTTGAGTAGCCTGATTTATTTCGCCGATTTCATCAAGGAAAATTGTTCCACCGTCGGCAACTTCAAAGCGACCTTTGTGCATAGAATCTGCACCTGTAAATGCTCCTTTTTCATAACCAAACAATTCACTTTCGAGCAGAGTTTCAGAAAGAGCAGCACAATGAACAGTTACAAAAGGTTTATCCTTTCGCGAAGACTGCTCATGAATAGATTTTGCAACAAGCTCCTTTCCTACACCACTTTCTCCTGTGATGAGAACATTTGCCCTTGATGGTGCGGCCTTAGCAATAAGTTCTTTTACACGGTTCAGTTCGGCACTCTTTCCTATCATGCCATCTGACTGACCGCCTGTTTTTATTTTTTGCTGAAGCTCTGTAATTATCTGCTGCTGTTCACGGCCTTTTAAAGCGTTTTTTACAATGTGGTTTAAGTGATCAAGATCTAGCGGTTTTGTCAAAAAGTCGTATGCACCTGCTTTTATTGCTGCAGTTGCATCGTCTATGCTTCCGTGACCAGTTAATACAATTATAGGAATTCCGGGATTTTCGGTTGTAACACGGCGCACAACTTCTTCACCAGGAATGCCATCCATTCTAAGGTCAGTAATTACAAGGTCAATTCCGCCTTTTGCAATTTTTGCAAGACCTTCTTTACCGTTAGAGGCTTTTTCTACAGCATAGCCTTCAAGTTCAAAATTGTCGGCTAATCCGTTGCGGATATTCTCTTCATCATCGATTGTCAGGATTGTGAACATATTATGCCTCTTCTATTGCCAAAGTTCCATCTTGTTGAAGCGGGAACTGCATGGTAAATACCGTGCCTTTACCTTCCTGTGATTCTACCTGAATGTCACCGGAAAACTCTTTTATAATTTTATAAACCATTGTCATTCCCAAGCCGGTACCGTTTGCTTTTGTTGTAAAATACGGCTCGAAGATTTTTGAAACTGTTTCATTTTTCATACCGCAACCGTTGTCACTTACAGTTATGAAATATTTATTTTCGCGCGAGGCACATTCAATTGTAAACTCACCCTGATAATTTTTTGGAGTTGAGTCATCTTTCTTTTTAGTTTGAATTGCAGCAAGCGCATTCTGTGCAAGATTTATTATAACATCACGGAAAAGCTTTTCGTCAACAAGCAGACGGCTTTCTGAATCGTTTATAACAATCTTTACATTTATATCATTATCATGAAACTCAGGTGTAAAAAAGTCGGCAATATTTTGAATAAGGGCACCAGGCTTCTTAAGCTGCAGCGACGCATTTACTGGTCTTACCGCAAACAAAAAATCCATAATCAGTTTATTAAGATGATCAATTTCTTCATTTACAACATCAATATGATCTTCTACAAATTTTGGAGCCGGTAAAACATCATTATTCTGTCTTGCTTTTTCAAGTGCTTTTTGAATGAGCTGAATATGAATTGAAATTGCCCCAAGAGGATTTTTAATTTCGTGAGCCATGCCTGCCGCAAGGTTTGTAAGGTTAGCAAGATTTTCCATGCGATGTAAAAGCACTTCCTGATTTTTCTTTTCGGTAACATCGCGTACAAGAATAATTTTACCTGTAGTTTCACCACCATGCACAAGAGGAGTCATTGTTATTGTAATAAAACGAACAGAACCTCCGCTTGTCATGATTGTAAAATCTTCAGTTGTATTTGTAATTTCTTTTTCTGCACACTTTTTAAAATAATCCCCTATTTCCTGATCTTCCATTATTTCCCAGATAGGACATGAAGTTGCTTTTGGATCATCAAGATATACAGAAAAATTAAGACGACTTTCTACAATCTTATTTGACTGAAGCAAAAAGAAATCATTGTCTACAATCAAAAGACCTGCAGAAATAGATTCGAGGATTGAGTACAGATTCTCATTTTCCTCGACCATATCATCAAGGAGCGAAACAAGCTGTTCCTGAGAAAGTTTAGATGCTTTTTGCGAAACGCGTTTTACATAACCTCTCATATTTTACTGAACACCTTTTCATGCAATGCATTAACTTTACTCAAATCGCGGATTAATATTTCAAGAGCGGCTTTTACACTCTGATTATAAAGCGTAACATTTTCATAACATTCACGCAAAACTTCTACAGCCTTGGCACAAGCTTCGGCTCCTACCTGAGTCTGCATAACCGGTCGGAAAGCCTGAGCAATTCCATTCAGGAAAATCTTAAGCTCTATACGTGGTTCAAACTGCTGATTATCTTTTACTACAGAATCACAGTCCGGAATCTTTCCATGGAAAATTCCCTGAACAAAAGTTTTTGCATTTTCGCGAAGCTTTGTTGCAGGAACCGGAAGATAATTTAAAAGATATTCATTTATAGGACCTTTAAAATAATCATTATGGAAAACACGCTGAATAACTTCCTGCTGAACAGGCAATGGTCGGTCCATAAAATTATATGTTCTTACACGAGAAAGGATTGTCTGCATAATTGCATTGCGTTGTGTTGTAAGAAGAATGAATACACAATCAGCTGGAGGCTCTTCAAGGATTTTTAATAGTGCATTTCGTACACTAACCTGCATCCGTTCTGCATTTTCTATTATTATTGTTTTTTTACCTTCGTCAGCTTTAATGCAGGCCCACTGCTCCATGTTGCGCACCTGATTAACAGGAATTGAATCATAAAGAAAATCTGCTTCAAGCTTAAGACAATCTGCTTCAAGTTCACCGCACAGTTTTACAGTTTCATCAAACGGCGAAAGCTCACGCGGAAAATCTATAAGTTCCAAGTTTTCATTTATTTTTTCCATAAGAGGTGCAAGCTTTGAAAGATTTGTTTCACCTTCCCAAAGAATACCGCTGAATCGTAAAGTAAGCTTTCGTACACTTCTCAAGAACAAATATCTGTTTGCTTTAAGATGAGTGTCGTTGTCGCGGTAAGATTTTATAAAAGAATCTTTGGCAGCAGAAATCTCAAGTGAACAGTCGCGTGGTCCCATTAAAAGAATATTTGAACAGTTTAATGCTTTATGTCTTAAGCAGGAAGGACATTCACAAAGCCAGTGAGGTTTATCATCGCCGTTACAAGAAAGAGCGCGGGCAACTTCTAAAGCAGCTGTGAGCTTTCCTGTACAACTGTTTCCTGCAAATAAAACTGCACCAGGGAACCTGTTATTTTTGATATCTTGAATTATCGATTTTGATGCACTCTGGCCTACAAGATTTTCTAACATTATGCAACTTCTCCAACTGGCGGAATTGTAACATTTGTTGAAGTATAATTTAAAAGCGGCTGAAGTATTTTTACAAAGAAACTGCCTTCAAATAATTTTGAACAATCGAACCATGGCTGATTCATAAGTATAAAAATAAAAACAAAAACTACAACAAAACCTTCCAGAAGTCCAAAGAAAAATCCAAGGGAACGATCAAGCCCCTTCATAATTTCGCCGTCAAAAGTTTTTGAAAGAATTGTCTGAATGATTTTTACAACTAAAAATACAATAACAAAAATCAGGACAAAGCATAAGATTGCCGAAACTGTTTCGTTATGAACAAGCTGCTTCATATAACCAACAAGCTTTTTATAAAACAGGAATGCAAAAATTATACCCAAAATCCAGCAGAGCTTACCAAAGATTGCATTTATAAAGCCTTTGGCTGTTGCAATAATCGCAAAGATGAGAATGATTACTAAAAAAATTACATCGGTCAAAGTAAAAAACATCAGTGTATCTCCGTTAAAGCTCCTGGTAAAGAAGCTGAGCAATTTTAAGGGCCGGGCGCTCTTCTCCTACCATATTCTTTATATTTAAAGCATATTCATTTCTTGTTTTTTCTTCAAGCATTTTTGTAAGCTCGTTACAAAGATTTTCGCTTGTAGCCTGATCTCCAACCAGAATTGAAGCTGCATTTTTTTCCTGGAAGAATTTTGCATTGTCTACCTGGTCGCCTCGGGTACCACTTCCGCACAAAGGAACAAGCACCATCGGCTTATACATTACAGCAGCTTCCCAAATTGAGTTTGCACCGGCTCGTGAAAGAATTACATCTGCAGCAGAAATTACATCTGGCATCTGTTCATAAATAAACTGATAAGGAAGATATGAGCCTGCATATTTTTGTTTGAGTTCAAGTTCTGTTTTATCATCTGCATTTAAAAGGCCTGTCTGATGAACTACAATATAGCGCTGGCATAACCATTCAAGATTCTGATAAACAAGATTGTTGATTTGCTTTGCACCTGACGAACCACCAAGAACTAAGAGAACTGGTTTTGTGTTATTTTTTTCTATACCAAGAAAGTCTTTACCGGCCTGTGGATTTGCTTTATAAATTACAGGACGCACAGGATTTCCGGTAACAACAACTCTGTTTTGTTCTGCAAGAGGCAATCTGTTTTTAGTTTCTTCATACGAAACAAACATTGTTTTTGCAGATTTAAAATTGAGGCGGTTAGCAAGACCTAACGTAAAATCACACTCATGAGTATAAACAGGAATACCAAGATGCTTTGCGGCAAGACAAGGCGGCACACTTACAAACCCACCCTTTGAAAATAAAAATGCAGGTTTAAGCTTTTTAAGAATGCGTCTTGCTGCAAAATATCCTGCGACAATTCTAAAAAGGTCAGTAAAGTTCTGCCATGAAATATAGCGGCGAAGCTTACCAGAAGGAATGCCGTAAAAGTTTTCTGCAGTTCTTTTTCCGTCCGAACCAATTGCTTTTTCAACAATCTGTCTGTCCATTCCTTTAGAGCAGCCGATCCAGTTTATTGTAATTTCTTTGTTTTCTTTATGTGCAAGCGCCTTTAATTCGTCGGCAACAGCAAGACCAGGATAAATATGTCCTGCAGTTCCACCACCTGTAAAGGCAATAACATTTTTATTTAATTTCATGATATTTATTATAGTAGAATTTTGCATAAAAAAAAAGATATTAAAAAAGAATAAATCAAAGCATTTGTTTAAGCCGCTGTGCATTTTTAGCACCGCTGCCGTTCGGATGATTATTAAAGAATACATAAACCTTTTTACAAACAACAGCTGCACTTTGTATAACAGGCACAAAGCTTTGAAGTTCAGATTCTGAATAATCGTAGGTGTAGCGTGCAGAACCTTCATTTGCATACCAGGAATTTTCATTTCGTCCGTGAAGTCTTATGTAAGCATTTTCGCCAAAGAACGGAGACTGAATTGTTTTACCGTCCGGAAGATATTTAAGTTGAGGCATATCGCAATAAACAAGTCCGGCGTTTAACTTTTGAAGTCCGTCAAAAACAGAAGGACGTACCCATTCATTATGACGGAATTCAATAACTAAAGGAAATCCTTCAAACTTTTGAATAAGCGCTGCAAGATACAAACGGTTTTCATCTGTGTAATGAAAGCTTTGTGGAAGCTGAAACAGCAGTGTGCTTAAAACATTCTTTTGTGCAAGCGGAGCAACTGCCTTTATAAATTCATCTGCAGCAGTTTGCCATAATTGTGTTATTTCGTGAGTAAGAAGTCTGTTTACCTTAATGCTGAACTGTACCTGCCCTTGTGTACGCTCATAAAAAGAAAGCAGGCGTTCTTGAGTCGGCATATTATAAAAAGTATTGTTTAATTCCAGAGCATTAAATTGAGTTGCGTAATAAGAAAGAAAATCGGCACGTTTAAGGTCCTGTGGATAAAAAACGCCCTTCCATTCCGGATAATCATAACCGCTTGTGCCAATCAATATGGATGATTTATCTATATTCATAACATTAAAAAAGGCTCCCGGATAATCCAGAAGCCTTTCGTGCCACAGGTTGGAATCGAACCAACGACATACGGATTTTCAGTCCGGCGCTCTACCAACTGAGCTACTGCGGCGTAAGTTATTATATATTATTGAAATGACGCGTTTGTGTCAAGATATAGATGCCTTTTTTGTGTTTTTTTTCTCTTGTTATTTTGACATTCTACGCTTATAATGTAAATATGAACTTTTTATTGATGAGCAATGATGTTGTTTTTATTTCCAAGATGATTGAGGAAATTAAAAAGAACGAAGAAGGTGCACTTATTTTGACTTCCGATTTTCAGGAAGAAAGCCTTCTTAATATACGACCAAGTCTTGAAAATATTTCTCTTTGCGTTATTTTTTCAGATCCAACAGTTTTTAAAACTGTAGAAGAATCTACTTTACTGGCAAGTATTGTAGGTTATCTTTATGCAAGTAATACACCTGTAATTACAAATGACAGAGCTTTAGCTTATCATACATTGTTTACAAATGACGGCGTTCAGTTTTTAAAAGATGAAACAAAAATAGTTTCTTACCTGAAAAAGCAATACAGCAACATTATTGATAAAAACAACAAGCGCATGGCAAAAAAAGAGCTTATGATCCGCGGTATTCCTTTTACTGCAGACTGCTTTGGCCAGTATCTTGCCAAGAACAAAACAGAAATCTGTAATCTTTTTATAGAAGCCGAAATTGATCCGAATGCCCGTGATGATTTTGGAACACCAATTTTGAATCTTGCTGTCAGAAATGACAATGAATCATTCGTTAAAAAACTTCTGGATGCAGGTGCCGAAATTAATTCTGTTTCCGAAGACCGCGGCTACACCCCGGTTATGGATGCAGTCTGGCGCGGTAACTACGAAATTACAAAGCTTTTGATTGAACGAGGAGCCGAACTAAACACAATCAGCAAAGAAGGCCAGTCAAACCTCGTCCTCGCAGTAGGAGCCGACCGCACCAAAATCTGCGAAATCCTAGCCAAAAACGGCGCCGACCCAGACATCAAAGACCAGATGGGCATGTCTGCATATGGTTACGCTACTCTGTTTAAGAAGACAGAGATTGTAGAAATACTCAAGCCGTTTCATAGAGAATAGGGAATAGTTAATAGGGGATAGTAATTTAAGGGGAAAGCCTTCCCCTCGGCCGCACTTCGTTGCGTCCTACCCCTTCGCCTAGGGGCTCCGCCCCTAAAACCCCATTACTTCAACAATATAAAAAGCCCTTGCCAGTTGATGGATTACTGACAAGGGCTAAATAATTTCTATTAAATTAAGGACTTTTTATAAGGGAAAGAACATTAACTATTCACTATCCCCTATTTACTATCCCCTAACTTACCTCTTAAGGCTCAATACAGTTTCAAGCAATGTATCAGCAGTTGTGATTGTCTTTGCGTTAGACTGGAAACCTCTCTGGGTTACGATCATATCTACCATCTGTTCAGACAAATCAACGTTTGACATTTCCAAAGCACCAGCCATCAAGGTACCTTTTCCTGCTACACCAGATTCACCGATTCTTGCCATACCAGAGTTGTTTGATTCAACGAAAGTAGAATCTCCGGCTTTTTCAAGACCGCGGTCGTTAGCAAATGTTGCCAATGCAATCTGACCGATAGTTCTGTTTGTACCGTTTGAATAAACACCTGTGATTACACCACTTGAGTCAATCTTGAATGTATCAAGATAACCGAGTGTATATCCGTCCTGGTAGTAAGCCTTTGTTGTAGACTTAGAAGCTGACTGTGTGATTGTATTTTCAAAGCTTCCGATTGTACCAAGATTAATTGCGAAGGTCTGGCGGTGTGGAGTTCCGTCTGCTTCGTCATTTGATTCTGGAACTGTGAATGAAGTCATAAGTTCAATCTGACCAAAATCAGCAGAAACGTTTCCGGCACTGTCTGTTACAGACTGCAATGCACCCATGTTGTCGAACTGAACGATGAATGTGTTACCCATTCCGTCTGTAGTTCCAAGACCAATGCGTGTCTGTGTAAAGTCAGCATTGTCTTCATCAACGTTTACAGTTGCCTGCCACTGGTTTGGATTACCAGGAACTCTCTGGAAAGATACAGAAAGCAAATGCTTGTTACCGAAGCTGTCGTAGATTTCCTGCTCTGTTCCCCATGTTCCCTTGCGGATATCTTCGAGGCTTGCTCCGTCTGTAATCTCTGGAGTTGTCTTGTTCAAGTTACATGCAAACAAAACATTCTGTGTTTCTTTTGCAGGATCCTTAGCACCTACAGGAATTGTCAAATCAGTAGGAGTAGCGGCTGTGCTTACAAGCATCTGGCCGTTTACTTCTTCTGCCATCCAACCCTGAACGCGCATACCATTTGCTGGGTTTACGAGTGTTCCGTCTGTATCCAAACTGAACGCACCGGCTCTTGTATAAAAAGATTCCTCCCCACTCTTTAAGATAAAGAAACCGTTACCCTGAATGGCAATATCAGTAGATACACCTGTTGACTGCAGGTTACCCTGATTAAAGATATTGTCAATGGCAGCAACTGTCATACCAAGACCAACTTCTTTAGGGTTTACACCACCAAGTTCATCTGTTGGTTTTGCAGCACCCTGCATCTGCTGGCTGATCATGTCCTGAAAGTTAACACGTCCCCTCTTAAAACCAATAGTGTTAACGTTCGAGATGTTGTTACCAATTACGTCCATTCTTGTCTGATGATTCTGCAACCCTGAAACACCAGAATAAAGTGATCTCATCATAAGGCTTTACCTTCCTTCTTTTTTTGTTTAAATCCTTAGTTAGCGTAAATCGCTGCTATTTTATCTAAAGTGTAGTACATACCGTTTACAAGAATCATTGGATTATCCCCTCTGGTTGCCCCTTCCACGATTCCTGTAGTGGTTGTATCTCCCACATTCAATTCAACTGTTTTACCCAAAGCAGATGTTGCTTCCTGGCTTGTAATAAATGATGCCATTTTAGCAAACGAAGTGCTCATGTTTGTCATCTGTTCCAAAGAACTGAACTGAGCCATCTGTGAAATAAACTCAGTGTTTTCCATAGGACTTGTAGGATCCTGATTCTGAAGCTGTGTAATAAGCAGCTTTAAGAAGTCGTCCTTTCCAAGTTCGTTGGATACAGTGCGTCCTTCTGTAGTGTTCTGCTTGTTAAAGTAGTCGACCTGCTGGTCAAGCATTGCCTTTTCACTAGCAGACATTGTTGTGTTAAGTAGTTCCATCACTTCTCCTTATACCACCTCTATCGTCACTTTATGCAACGATGTTAATTGAATATTCAGAATTCTGTGCAAATTCGTACGAATCCTGAATATATCCGTCTGTTTCCCCACCCAAAGAATCGCCATAAGCATTCTTTGCCCAATATTCAAATCCGTCATACCTTCCTTCGAAAGTCTGATTCTGATCATTCTGTGAGTTTCCGTTGTAAGAAACATCAAAACTTGAAGTGTCAAAACCACTCTTTGCAAAGGCCTCCCTTAAGGTCTGGGCGTTATCTTTGAAAACTTCCAGAGCTTCCTTGGTATTAACGGTAATATGTGCACTAACAGTCTTGCCGTCCATTGAAAGATGAATCTTTACATTTCCAAGATCATCCGGATGAAGTACAAGATTTATAGTTCCTTTATTATTGTCCTGCAGAATCAAAGAGCCTGCTTTTACAAACTCAGGTGCATTTGCCTGAATCTGATTAGAAAGCATTGCCTGGAAGTTTGAACCTTCACTGGCAGCAGTCTGATTATCCAAAGACAAGATATTTTCTGAAGCAGTCTGCTCGGCAAGCTCCATTGTAATTGTTGCATTGTTCTGGTTATCAAACTGAACCTGAACCTGTCCCTTTGAACCGCTCTTTTCTGAAGACTTTGCATTTTCTGTCTGTGCAGTTCTCTGGTCACGAACAATTATTTTTGAATCTTTGTCGAGTGCATAAACCTTTTCATCATTCAAAAGCTTATTCTGCAGAAGTGAATCCTGATTTTCATCAACCCCAATATTTTCTAAATCAATTGTAAGCTCATTATTCTTGAGATTTTCAGAGTCAGTCTTGATTTGAGAATTAGAAGCAATTTGAGATGAAGCATTCTGAACAGCAGCAGCATTTTCCGCAAGCTCAGCCGAAGCATTTGCCTGTTCTTCATTAACTTTGTTCAGATTTTTGTCGTCAAGGATTTTTTTAGAATTCTTAATGTCCGTAGAATTCAATTTTGTTTTAGGATCAGCTTTTTCTTCGCTGTCTTCATCAACAACCTTAAGATGTTCGTTCTTCAAGAGCTTTGGCTTTGAATCCAAATCATCTTTGAACGAATTCTTTTTCACATTCCCCTCTTTATCAGTCTGTTTTTCATCAGCCTTTGGAGTTTCTTTACCATCTTTTATATCAGAAGTTTGTTTTTTGTCTTCTGTACGATCAGCATTGTTAGCCTTTTGATCATCTGCAGCTTGTGAAACTTCCTGAGGCTTAGAATTCTCGTATGAGTTTTTAAGCTCAGTTTCTTTTTCAGGAGCTTCTGTTTGACCAGAACGCACAGAATTTAATAAATCTGCAAAAGAAGTTTGAGGAGAGGAATTATTTTGTAATACTTGGGATACTTGTAAATTGCCTGTTTGAATGGCCTGGTTTACGATGATATCCGATACAATTGCCTGCATTGGCAATCCTCCTGGTTGTAAACAAAATTGAAGGATTGCCAGATTGAGCGGTTATTCCAGGGACTCTGGTTTACTTAGCATCTTCCGCTGTATTTCTGCAGCCCGGGCAGATGGCATTAAAGAAAGCCAGTAAGAACCCATGGATGAGGAGCCGTTTTCCTTTGCCATTTCTTCTACCTTGCGAAGGACGTCAATTACAACCTGATCATCCATAGCAACAAGAATGGCAACGGCAGCTTCCGGCCTCATACCGTTCAGATTATTAGCAATCTGTTCAACGTTTACTTCTTTATCATCGTATTTTTTTACGGTCAAGTTAAATGTTTTTTCACGTTCTTCTTGATTTTTTTCTCGTTCTGCTAATTCGGCTGCAATCTGCGCATTTTTGCTTTCTGACTCTTCAAGGTCTGCTTCACGCTTATCAAGCTCTTCAATGCGGATATCGATTGCCTGTTTTTGTTTGTTTAAACGGTCTTCATCAAGATTTGCTACAAGAGGTTTAGATTGAGTTGCAGTCTGAGATGTCTGTACATCCTTTCCCATTAACTTATAAACTGGAGAGAATACATTTTTTACACGGATTATTCCAAGGTAATCGAACCACAAAAGTCCTCCGATTACAAGGATTATTATAACAAGAATTAATACAAATGATTTTCCAAAGCCTTTTAAAGCCATTTTCCCCTCGTATTTAAATAATTATAACATATATTATAAAAAAATCAAATATATTTATTCTATTAAGCCACTTATGGCTGTTCCAAGTGTAATATCATTTTCTGCAGAAACAATTTCCCAGTAAATGCCAAGCTTGTTTGTTAGTATTTCATCAAGGTAGGCATGAACGCGGTTGTTTACCATCCAGGTTTTATAGAAGGTTGTTCCGTTACACAAAATACAGATTGGATGACCTGCGTTTTTACCTGCTCCTGTTTGAATTGCACAGGCTGTAAGAATTGCAGCAGAACAGCGGGCAGAACGTTCAACAACAGCATCGAGCAGCTGGTAAAGCATGTCGCAGTCTTCTTCTGTTGCTATTTCGCAGGCAAGCTTTCCTAGTGCACAGTCTTTATTGAATGGGCCGTGCAGGAATTTATCCATTTCTATAAGAGTTAATGGTTCAAGCTTAAGAAGTTCTTCATTCATTTTCTGGCTGAAAAGTCCTTCTTTTGCTGCATTTTGAAGAATTATTGTAGAAACAGGTCCTAAATAAGCACCTGAACACTGTTTTTCCATATAGAAAGAACCTGGTTTTACAGTTGTTTTATCAAATTCAATATCAAAATCAGAGCGGTTGATGTTTTTATACTTACCGCTTTCGCATACGATTATTTGTTCATCTATCTGGATTGCCACGTCGCTACGCTCCTCGCAATGACGGGTGTCTGGCTGAAGATAGGCAGCATTCATACCAGTTCCAAGAATATAACCAATGTATGAAGAATAGCGGTGAATATCGCCTGCAGTAGCAGCACCGGCGAGCAAAGCAGATGTTGTATCGTTACACATTGTTACTCGTTTAATTGTGTTCCAGCCGTGTTCTGCAAGAGCTGCTTTAAGGCATTCCCCTACTTTTGAACCGATTACTTCAGGAGCCTTTACTTCCTTTGAAAATCCAAGAAGAATTCCATCGCCGTCTGTCTGAATTTCCATAGGATAAGAAAAGCAAAATCCAATACGGTCTGATTTATTTTTAAGGTGTTCAAGATTTACAGCAATCTGTTCAAAAAAAACTTTTCTGCTAAGTTCCTTTTCAACACCAGGCATCTTTGTTTTTTCCATTTCAGAAATAGTTGGAATGCCGGCTGCATCAAAAGTTACAAGGCATGAGCGGAAGTTTGTTCCACCCGCATCAATTACAATAACACTCTGATTTTTAGCAATATCCTTTGGTGGATTACAGAAAGTGCGGATCATATCCTGATCAGAAGGCTGCTTTTTAAGTCCGCGTCTCATATCATCCAGAATACCCTGGGCCAGAGCAAGTACATCAATATGATTTACAAAATTATGTTTCATTAAAAAAGAAGAAACTGTTGTGTTCATTTTTATTTCCTTATAAAAAATATTATACATAATAGAAAAAATAACTTCAATGTGATATATTACCTTCATGCTCGATTTGGAAACCTTGCGCAAGGAATTAAATCCCGAACAATTTAAGGCAGTTGCAACTACAGAAGGCGCAATTTTGATTATTGCAGGCGCCGGAAGCGGTAAAACGCGCGTTATTACATTCCGAATTGCTCATATGCTCGATAAAGGTATTCCTCAAAGTCAGATTCTAGCACTCACCTTTACAAACAAAGCTGCTAAAGAAATGGCAGACCGAATCAAAAGCCTTACTCAGAAAAAACTTCAGAACCTTACAATTTCTACTTTTCATGCTTTTGGAGTAAAAATCCTGCGTCAGGAAATTACAAAGCTTGGCTGGCGTGAAAATTTCAGTATTTATGATGAAACTGACCGTGTTGCGCTTATTAAAGAATGTGGCCGTGAGCTTAAATTCAGTCCTGAAGCAATGGATATTTACACAATCGGAAACCTTATTTCTAACATAAAAACAGGCCGTAAAAACTGGGAAACTGCAAATGACATGTATAAGCCGCTTTATGAGCTTTACCAGGAAGGCCTCAAACTTTATAACGCAGTTGATTTTGATGATTTAATTGTACTTCCGATTAAGTTATTCCGTGAGTTTCCAGAAGTTCTTGCCCGCTACCGTGAACGCTATAAGTATATAATGGTCGATGAGTTTCAGGATACAAGTCATCAGCAGTATGAAATGATGCACCTGCTTGCAGACCAGAATGTTGCAGTTGTAGGCGACGATGACCAGAGTATTTACAGCTGGCGTGGAGCAGATTACCAGAACATCATAAATTTTGAACACGATTTTAAAGTTCAGGAAATCCGTCTTGAGCAGAATTATCGTTCTACAGAAACAATTCTTGAAGCAGCGAACGGTGTAATTTCTCACAATACAAACCGCAAGGATAAAAAACTCTGGAGCGGTAACGGCGGAGGCAAGCCTATAGAAGTATTCATGCCTCAGAATGAAACTGATGAAGCAAACTTTATTGCCGAAAGTATTCTTGGAATTGCAATGGATGAACACCGTAAATATGATGAGTTTGGTGTTTTGATGCGTGCAAATACTCAGGGCCGTGTACTTGAAGAAGCGCTGCTCGAAAATAATATTCCCTATACTATGAGCGGCGGTACTTCATTTTTTGAACGTAAGGAAATTAAAGATATTGTAAGCTACCTGCGCGTTATTGCAAATCATGATGATGATATAAACCTTATTCGAATTTTAAATACTCCAAGGCGTGGCATTGGCCGTGCAACAATTCAGATGCTTAATGATGAAGCTTTGCTAAACGGTTGCACAATGTGGAATGCAATGGATTCTCTTATAAACAGGCCCGGCTCCCCTGCTAATGATGCTGTAAAAGAAGATTTAGCAGAGTTTATGAAGCTTATTGAAGATGAAAGACAGAAGATTTTGACTGGACGCGGCTTGAGCAACAAAGTACGCCAGATGATTGAAGATATTGATTACAAAGATTATCTGATTGGTGAATTTGGAAAGAGTCAGAAAGCCGTTCAGTTTAAGCTTATGAATATTGAAAGTCTTTTAAATTCCATTGATGCCTGGGAAAAAGATCCTGATAACGATAATCCAAGCGTATTCAATTACCTGAACCGCATTACTTTAGTTTCGCAGGACAACAGTGATGACAATGACAACAAGGGAAAAGTTAATTTAATGACTATTCACGCTTCTAAAGGACTTGAGTTTCCTGTTGTTTTCATTGCGGGTTGCGAAGAAGGCCTTATTCCTCATGCACGTTCTGTTGCCGAAAACGACGGAGATGTTGAAGAAGAACGAAGGCTTTTTTATGTTGCAATTACCCGTGCCCGCGACAAGTTATTCTTAACCTCATGCCAGCAGCGCAAAAAGATGAATATGGTTAATGAATGTACCCCTAGCCGCTTTTTAGATGAGATTCCGCAAAACCTGATTGAATATCACGAGCCAAAGGAAATTACAGAAGAAGAGGCCCATGATATGCTTAGTAATTTTCTGGATAATTTGAAAGCAAGAGGTTAAACTCTATACTTAATCTTTTTACCAGTTCCTTCGTACAGTTTTTTGCGCAATTCTGTAACCTGAGGATCTGTAATGTAATCGTCAAAGCTCATCATGCGGTCAATAACGCCGTTTGGTGTAATTTCTACAATGCGGTTTGCAATAGACTGAATGAACTCGTGGTCATGTGAACTGAACAAAAGAACACCAGGGAATGCAATTAAACCTTCGTTGAGCGACTGAATTGCTTCAAGGTCAAGATGGTTTGTAGGATCATCCATTGTAATACAGTTTGCACCACTAAGCATGAGTTTTGAAAGCATACAGCGAACTTTTTCACCACCCGAAAGAACCTTTACTTTTTTAAGTGACTCGTCACCGCTAAAGAGCATTCGTCCAAGGAAGCCGCGTACATAAGCGTCGTCCTGTTCTTTTGAATACTGCTTGAGCCATTCTGTAATGTTCATATCGTTATCAAAGTTGCTTGAGTTATCGCGTGGAAGATATGTCTGGCTTGTTGTCTGACCCCAGAAGAACTCACCGCTGTCCGGCTTTTTTACACCATTTACAATATCAAAAAGTACTGTTACCGAATTGTGTTCAATACCAACAAATGCAATCTTGTCTGTGCGGTTTACAACTAAAGAAAAATTATTCAAAAGTTCGTTTCCGTCTGCATCTTTCATGCAAAGGTTTTTACATTCAAGAACATTGTTTCCAATTTCGCGGTCGGCCTTAAAGTTTACATAAGGGAACTTACGTGTAGAAACAGGAATATCTTCGAGTGAGTCTGCAAGCTTGTCGTAAATCTTTTTGCGGCTTGTTGCCTGCTTTGCTTTAGAAGCGTTAGAACTGAATCGAAGAATAAACTCGCGGAGGTCCTTCATTTTTTCTTCTGTTTTTTTCTGCTGGTCGTGGGCCTGTCGCTGCATAACCTGAGTCATCTGGTACCAGAAGTCATAGTTTCCGCTGAACTGTGTTATTTTACCAAAGTCAATATCGCAGATGTATGTACAAACTGTGTTCAAAAAGTGACGGTCGTGTGAAACAACAATTACTGTATTTTCAAAGTCGAGCAAAAAGTTTTCGAGCCAGGTGATAGATTCAATATCAAGACCGTTAGTAGGTTCATCGAGGATGAGGGCATCTGGGTTACCGTAGATTGCCTGTGCAAGAAGTACGCGAACTTTCTGGCTTTCATCAAGCTCGCTCATCATTTTGTCGTGGTGTTCTTCTTCAAGACCAAGACCGCTGAGCATCTGTTCAATCTGATTTTCTGCTTCGTAGCCGCCAAGTTCACCAAACTCTGCTTCGAGTTCTGCAGATTTAATTCCGTCTTCTTCTGTAAAATCAGACTTTGCATAGATTTCGTCACGGGCCTTGCTTACTTCATAAAGACGAGGAAAGCCCATCATAACTGTGTCTTTTACAGAATATTCATCAAACGCAAAGTGGTCCTGCTTTAATACAGCCATGCGTTCGCCTGGAGTCATAAAAATTTCACCGGAATCTTTTTCAAGTTCACCGGAAAGCAGTTTTAAGAAAGTTGATTTTCCGGCACCATTTGCACCGGTAATTCCATAACAGTTTCCTTTATTAAACTTAAGATTTACATCTTTAAAAAGCGGTTTTTCGCTGAATGAAACACTAACATCACTAACTGTAATCATTTTAATATCCTTGTGTTGAACAAAGTCTAATTCTATAATATAATATTTTTATTGAGTCAGATGCCCTTCAAGTATCTTTCGCAAAACCCCGTCAGAGCCGGAAGGCAGCAGCGGTATGCGGAACGAACTGTGATTGGGATTATCTG
>JAFZLJ010000063.1 GCA_017551545.1 Treponema sp.
TGATGACGAAGATAGTCAGAAACCTTATTTTTGTTCCCAAGGAAAAAATACAGATGTATTCTGTGAAGTAACCGACAGTTTAAAGAATGTAATAAATACATTCTTTCTACAACCGGTTGTAGTCGAAGTTAAAGAGGAAGATATTCCTAAATCAGAAAAAACAGAAATTGATTATCTTTCCATTATTTCGAGAATAGATTCAACCTTCTTAAAAAAAGAACTTATAAAAAACATATCTAAAGAAGTTCTAAGTAAAATAACAGCGATTCCGTTAATTGAACCTCTTAATAGAATTAAATTTACTAAACTTATTACTTCAGACAAAATACACAATCGAATTCCTGGGTATAAAAGTTTATGTACATTTGTGGATAATAATTGTTCTGATTATTTTGCAGAGATAACTTATGATTATAAGACACGAACAGTAAAAAAAGAAAAGAAGAATCCATGGGATATAGGCCTAAACTTGTCATATTTTAACGTTCTAGGTTTACATAATTCTGTAGAACCAACTTATGAATGGGTTGATGAATCTGTAAAAATTCCAAAAGATTTCTACATAAAAAACGATATACCATATGATTATATTTCTTTTAAAATTCATTCCCGATGTAGATGTATAACAGATAAAGAATTAGTTCTAATTCCGTTTTATAATAATACTTCTATTTATCTTGTTTATGCCCAATTTGATTATAAATACACAGGAATCGAAGAAACAGGACCTGTTCCAACTACCTGGAAAGGAAAAAAATGTAGTGCAGATAATCTTGTGAAAATAACAAAACAACTGGTAGAAGATTTCCAAGATAATACTTTCAAGGAAATAAAAGAATTTTTAGATAAAGAAGCAGACGCTGCGGGTGTTTAAGCCCGCAGAATATACATAAATGTGAATTGCCCCTAAGAGTCTTTAAAATCCCTCTTCTATGACAATTGAAATACCTGGAAAATATATATTAAACTTTTCTTTAAGGGCATTACGTAAATAATTGCTTATTTTGCTTTTTGAATCAGGTTCATCATCCCACGAATAGCGACCAGATTTTGAGTTAATCTCCCAAACTACAATATTTTTATCATCTTCGCTTATAGTTTTATGATGAATTTCACCACCAATTCTTCCTTTGCGCCCTTGAATTAAAGTTGGATGCCCTTTATATACAGAGTTTAAGTCTTCTTTATCTTCGGTCCCGATATACAAGAAACCTTCCTCATCTATTATCCAAATATAGTAATCGATGTTTGAATCAAAAATAAACTTATCAGCATCATCTTTTGAAGTAATTTTATAAGCCTTTTGATCTTTTAATTCATCAGCATTAAATTCTTCAAGATTTATATATTTTGGGATTTTTGCATAGCCATATAATTCGGTTAATTTATCATATATACTGATTTTAGTATTTTCTAAGTTTCTGAAATAATTATAAAAAGAAAACATTTCGTTATTAAATACATCTCTTAAAGGAGTTCCATTAATTATGTTATTTCGATAGGTTTCATATAGTTTCTTAAGAGAATTTGGAAAAACATTCTGATATTCGAGAATATATAATAAAATATCACCTTGTGGTACTTCTGTTGAATCAAAGATTAAGGTAAAACAATTTATATCTTGATATAAAAAATCTGCTATCCATAAATATTTAGGTAAAGATTTTTCAAGAAAAATATTTGCATTTCTATATGAGGAATATGATTCTCTTACTTGTTGTTTTAGTTTATTTGATTCAATAATTGAAATATTAAATCTTAGATATTCTAAACTTGGTATGTTTGTAAACGCTGTCAAATCAGCTTTTAGGTATTTACAAAGTAAACGAATACTTGCAAGAGGTAACCTGATTTTTGGATAAATTCCTGTTACAATATCTGTAATTTTATAATACTCATCATCTGCTTTTTGTAATTTTTTTGAAGCTGATTTTGGATAAAATAAGCCCCAATAATCATTTTTATCTTCTTTTAGAGAAACGTAAAAACCTAATCTATCATCGTGTATATATAACTTGGAGTCTTCCTCATTATCACCCAATACAGTAACTGCGTGTAAACCAATTTCTTCCTTAGAGTTGTTATATACTTGTAACCCTAAAATCACAGGATAACCAGATTGTATAAATATATGGCATATTTCTTTCAACTCATTTATATTCAGTTTTGTTGCATCGAATAAAATTGGAGATAATTTATTATCTTTGATACACTGACAAATCATATCTATTGTATATCCAGGTGTTAAATTATCTCCTTTGAAAGTATTGTTTTTTAGTAATGCACCATTTGTAATTTCATATGGAGATTGAATTCTTAAGTTATTTTTAATTTTATTTGTATACAAAAAAGTCCATAGAGCACTTGTTGCACAGACGGATACCACGTGATCCTGTTCCATAAATGGAATGGATTGAACTGTAAAATCTATTCCACATAATGAAGCATTTATGGTATTTGATATAAAAAAATGTTTTTTATCTTCTTCAGGCCATACTGAAATACAAGCTCTTGCAATAAAATAATTAGGAATTGGACGAATTACTATAAATCCAAGATAATTTGCTTTTAATTCTTCAATTCTATCTTTAGAGGCACTGTAATTATATATAATACTCACGTCTTCTGGATTACACTTGAAAAAATGTATTCTAAGACAATTTTTTTCATAATTCTGGAAGTTTTTTACATAATGATGTGCAAAATCATCAAGAAAAGAGGAGTCTATATAATTCTTTTCTGATAAAATGGATATTCCAAACCCAGTTTTAATGTTTCCCGCAGGGTTCTTCCAAGGTGTTAAGTACGCATCTAAATATCCAATAAATGCTTTTTCTAATACATAACTAAGAGGAGTTTTCGTAAACTCACTTATTTCTACACTAAATGAATCTACTGTATAATTTTTTATTACATAGTTATCCATACTTTACAGAGAGAATTGTCGTGCAAGCTGTTCTGGGTTTGTTGAGAAACATTTCTCAGAAGAATTTATTTTTTCGCGCTGTTTCTTCAATGCTTCTCTTCTTTGTGTAATTGAATAAGTCTTAAATCCATGATCCAAACATACCTGCAGTTTCTTTTGCAATTCCTCAAAAGACAACACTGAGTTATTTTGTTTCATTGTAATCTCCATTCTAAATAGATTTAAAAAATATACAATAAATCGAAAAATTATTCTATACCTAGTATAATATCGTAATAATCAGATTACAAGTTAAAAGTTTATTTTTTATAATTCTACCGGGATAGCAAGATGGAGTTATATAATAAAAGTGCAGTGCCTGAATTGCCGAAAAAGTAAGGAGAATGGCAATGAAAAGGTACGATCAAAATTTCAAGGACGAGGCTTTGAAGCTCTCGGACGACATTGGAGTCAAGAAAGCCTGCGAGCAGCTTAACTTGAATTATGGAACGCTGAGCGGATGGAGAAAGCAGAGGTCCCAAAAGAATAAGGCGGGAAAGAAATCAGGGGATGAGATTCAGGATGAAATCGCAATGCTGAAAAAGGAAAATGAAGAGCTGAAAAGTGCGAATGAAATCCTGAAGGATGCCCTCGGTTTTTTCGCAGCAGACCGGAAGAAGTAGGAAAACAGGCAACGTTCGTTTACATCCAGCTCCGTGCTGATGAGAAGAAGTTTTCAGTACGGAGAATGTGTACGGCTCTTCCGGTCAGCGAAAGAGGCTTCTATAAATGGAAGCGGAACAAAGACAAGCCGAAAGCCTGGCAGAAGCTTCTCGCCGAGATTCACAAGATTCTTGAAGAGGACGCTGAGAACAGGAATTACGGCGTTGAGCGGATGATGATTGCGCTGGAGCAGCACGGAATCAAGCGTTCATTCTCAACAGTAAAACGCGCGATGGCACGCGGGAACCTGCTCCACGAGGACAGGAGAAGCCCCGACGGCTTTACGAAAGCCGACAGAAAGGCCATGAGGCCTAAGAACATTATCAGGCAGGACTTCACGGCGGAGGCCCCGCTCAGGAAGATGCTGACGGACATAACGCAGATACCGTGCAGGGACGGGAAACTTTATGTATCACCGCTCCTGGACTGCTACAACGGAGAAATCATCTCCCTTGTCATGGACACGAACATGAAGAAGGAGCTTTGCATGAAAACCATAACGGAGGCATACAGGAAATTCGACATAAAGAGCGGAGCGATAATCCACAGCGATTCCGGGAGCCAGTACACGAGCGCCGAATACAAGAAGACACTCGGACAACTGAATGCCGTCCAGAGCATGAGCGGAGTCGGAAAATGCTGGGACAACTCGCGCATGGAAAGCTGGTTCGCAACGCTGAAAAAGGAAAAGATCTATCAGCTTGACACGACAAAGCTAACGGTCGAGGAAGTCAAGACAATCGTTTGGAGATACACTTTTGCGTATTACAACACAAAACGGGTAACAACCGTAAATCCGGGCGGGCTGCCTCCAGTCGCATACAGGGAAAAAACAGCATCCGTAAAGAGTGCTGCTTAAATAAATTTGGGGTGTTTAGGCACTGAACTAATATTGACTATTCCA
>JAFZLJ010000064.1 GCA_017551545.1 Treponema sp.
TAACTACGATGCAATTGAAGTTCCTTTTACTGATGCAATTCCAAGTGACTATGACGGCATAATGGGAGTGCCCATATCCTTTTTGGATAAATACTGCCCTGAACAATTTGAAATTCTAGGAGAAAGTCAACGAGGATGTCACGATGATGTTCCCGAAACAAGAACTTATGACGATTATTGGGAAGTAAAACCTAATGGAGAAAAAACAGGTTCAAGCGGAAGCAAAACAAATGGAAATCCTAATCTTCTTGGAAATGACGGTAAGAAAAATTATTTCATAAATGCAGAAGGAAGAATTGTTCAGTCTGCTTATCAAAGAATTTTTATTCGCCACATAAAAAAGGAAAACTAAAATGAAAACAGAACTTCGTACAGATTTTACAGTAGAACAGATTTGCAAAGGTTTCATTTATAATGAGTTGGAGGGAAAAGGCCTTTATGGCCTTTCCGGTGATTTAATCATTCAACCGGAATATCAAAGAAATTATCTTTATGCCGACGGTAAGAAAGATGTTGCCGTAATAGATTCTATCTTAAAGAAATATCCGCTCGGCATAATTTACTTCAACAAAAGACCTGATGGAAAATATGAAATCTTGGACGGACAACAAAGAATTACTTCAATCGGCCGTTATGTAACAGGAAAATTTGCAGTAAAAGACTCCAATGGAATGGAACAATATTTTTCAGGCTTGGATGTAAATCTTCAAAAGCAAATAAACGAAACAGAACTTCTTATTTATATTTGCGAAGGCGAAGAAAAAGAAATCAAAGAATGGTTCAAGACAATAAATATTGCCGGTATTCCCTTAAATGAGCAGGAGCTTTTAAATGCAATTTATTCTGGTTCGTTCGTAACAAAAGCAAAAGAAGAGTTTTCAAATTCAAACAACGCACAAATTCAAAAATGGTCTTCGTATGTTTCGGGAACTGCAAACAGACAGGATTATTTACATACTGCTTTAGATTGGGTTGCTTCACATGATTCAATGACAATCGAACAGTATATGAGTAAACACCGAAATGACAAAGATATAAAAGAACTTAAAACATATTTTGATACTGTCATAAATTGGCTTGATGGTGTTTTCAAAGATATTGTTTCAGAAATGAAAGGACTTGAATGGGCAAGAATGTATGAGCAGTACCATAAAAATCCTTATAATCCCGATAAAGTTTGGGAGCGTGTAACACAACTTTTAGCAGATGATTTTGTTACAAACGGCAAAGGTATTTTTGAATATGTACTTGGTGGCGAAAAAGACAAATCTCTTTTGAATATTCGTATTTTTGATGACCGCACAAAAAAAGCAAAATATCAACAGCAAACAAATGAAGCAGAAAAGAAAGGTATTTCTAACTGTCCTACTTGTGCGTTGTGCGATGATGTAAACAAAACAAAAATTTGGAAACTTTCAGAAATGGACGCAGACCATGTTTCAGCCTGGAGCAAAGGCGGTTCTACAGATATTTCTAACTGTCAGATGTTGTGCAAAACTCACAACCGTGCAAAGGGAAACAGATAAAATAAGGAATATAATTTCATCGAGTCAAGCTCGAAGAAATTATGAAATTTAACTTTAGGGCTTGGACGAAGAAGTGGTAGTAAGCAGCTTTACGCCGCTTACTAAAAACATAATTATCCGCTTGACATATACACGTATTACAGATATAATTTACATATGATAAAGAGTTTTGCGGATAAAGAAACGGAACTTATCTATAATCAGAAATTTTCCAAAAGATTGCCAACTGCAATTCAAAAAGTGGCCTTGCGAAAACTGATGATGCTAGATAATGCAAAGTGTCTGGAAGATTTACGAGTTCCGCCAAGCAATCACCTTGAACAACTTGTCGGGGACAGAAAAGGACAGCATTCAATCCGCATAAATGACCAGTGGCGTGTCTGTTTTACAGAGAAAGATGGACATTATTACGATGTTGAAATTGTGGATTACCACTAGGAGTGAACAATGGCTGATTTTATTGAAACACCAACAATTGGAGAAATCCTCAACGAAGAATTTCTTATTCCACTTGGAATTTCTGCATATAAACTGGCGCAAGAAATAAATGTTCCAACTTCCCGTATTCAGGATATTCTTCATAACCGTAGAAAAATTACAGTAGATACTTCATTAAGACTTGCAAAATTCTTCGGATTATCCGACGGATATTTTATGTCTTTGCAGGATGATATTGATATTAGAAATGCAAAGATGGAACTTGCTCCTCAGCTCGAAGAAATAAAAGCTTATGCGTATGCGTAGAAATTTGCCATAACATGCACTTCAAAGCAGACGCACGGTCAAGCCGTGCGCTGTTTAAGTGCGTAGACAATATGTTGTGTCATCCTTTTGCAGAAACGTGGATTCAGCTACAATAGGATAGACAATCTACAATAGCATTACCAAAATGCAAAAGGAGCACAACATGAAAAGTATAATTTATGTAGGCATGGATGTCCATAAGGACAGCTATTCAATCTGCTGTTATAAAGCACACGAAGATGAATTCTTTTATGATAAAAAAATAATTTCAGAATCAAAGCGGGTGATAAAGTATCTTGAATCTGCAAAAAAGGAATTCGGCGAAGATACGATGTTTGTCTGCGGTTATGAAGCAGGACCTACCGGCTTTGGTCTGTACAGAGACCTTCAGAAAGCAGGTTACTCCTGTGTCGTAATGGCACCTACATCGCTGAAGCATTCAGCATCGGGGCATAAAGTTAAAAATGACAAGGTGGACGCCCGATTTCTTGCAAAAACACTTTTCACAAAAGACTACAGCCCTGTTCATGTAACGACCGAACACGAGGAAGCAATCAAGGAATACTGCCGCATGAGGCTCTGCCTGAAAACCGAGCTGAAAAAGGCAAAGCAGGTGCTTTCATCATTTCTGCTCAGGCAGGACAAAAAATACAACGACGGCGAGACCTGGACGAAGCGGCACCGCGAATGGCTAAAAAAGATTCAGTTTGAAGACGGATATCTGACGGAAGCCTTCAACGAATATCTGATTTCAGTCAATACTCTTGAAACGCGGATAAAGGAAATCGAGCGTCGGCTTGAAGAAATCGCACAGGACAAGGCTGTCAAGGAAAACGTAGACAAGCTCGTGTGCTTCTGCGGAATCGACACGGTGGCAGCTGTAACAATTGCATCGAAAGTAGGCGACTTTAAGAGATTTGGCAAGGCGTATCATTTTTCAAACTACCTCGGGCTGACTTGTGGCGAGGCTTCCAGCGGGCAAAAAGAGA
>JAFZLJ010000065.1 GCA_017551545.1 Treponema sp.
AGGATTTCCTGTATCAGGACTTATAAAAGAATCTACATACATCGTTTTACCATAGTACTGAGCTGGTCCCTCACATCTTTGGCCATCAGATGTATAAGGATATGCAAGAATTGAAGTATCACCATCTCTTTGAACATCCAAAACATGCCCATCTGCTTCATTTACTATCGTTGTTAATCCATTCGGATCTAGGAAGTTTATTGGATCCCCATTACAATAAGCATACCAGTTTATACCATCACGTATAGGATCTTGGGTGATTAATGCTGTCTCAACAGAAACAGGATTCTCTTTTAAAGCCTGTATTTCTGATGATGAATTCTCAAATATAAAACTGTAATTTGCAACTAGAACAAGTAAATCACTGTAAACAGAAAGGATTTCCTTAAACTGGGAAAGTTCCAGAGTTAATTGTAACTGCAGGATTATAGAGTGAAGAGAAATTTTATTTACATCAGTTTTGCAAACTTTCATTGATATCATTATTCTAACACGGTTTTGAAATAATCTCCATGCCAATTATAAAAACATCTGTTTATCTACATTGAAAATTCTTGCAAGCTGATCAGCTTTTTCCTCCGTAATTGAACATTTTTCATTTTCATATCCGGCTAAAGTTCCGTAAACAACACCTATCAGTTCTGCAAGTTTATATCTTGTAATACCGGCTGTCATACGAAGTCTTCTCAGATTCTGTGCAGGTTCATGCTTTACTTTTCTTCTTGCCAGTTTCTGATTTATCAGGCAATCAACATCATTAAGATATTTTTCATCTACAGAATCAAAAAGTTCATGTTCTCTCGGATGATATTTTCTGTAAATACGGGCAACACCTTCTGTCTGTAAATGAGTATATCTTACTGTTGTTTTTATATTCCTATGCCCGAGTAATTCCTGAACATGACGGATACTTGCCCCATTATCAAGAAGATGAGTTGCCGTTGAATGCCTTATGGAATGAGCAGATACACATTCTAACTGCATGCCGCTTTTTCTCAGATAGCTTCTAAACAGACAGCCAATATATTCAGCCCTTAGACCTTGAGTCTGTACTTCTCCAGGAAATACAGGACGATCCTGTTCTTCAATTCTTTTTCCCAAATATAACTGAAGAAATTTAATTGCAACTTCAGATACAGGAACCATTCTGTCTGTTCCGAATTTTCCCCTTACAATCATTTCCCTCTGATTAAAATCTATATCACTGATTTTTAGATTGGATATTTCACATAACCTCAATCCTGATGAATACATAAGTTCAAAAATTGTCCTGTCACGAAGCCCTTTTGGAGTATCAGTCTCTATACTTTCAAGAAACTTTTCTATTTCAACTTTTGTAAAAGGTTTTCTTTTCCAGTCCCTGCTGTGTGGCTGACGCAGCTGCAGGGTATGAAACGGATTTTCCCTGATAATCATGTTTCTGTATAAGGTTGAGTAAAAGCCGCTTATGCTTGATATTATTCCCTCTACAGTTACCAGAGCAAGAGTCCCTTCCCTTTTTTTATTAGGCCGGCTCTTCAGATAATTGTAATACTGTATTATATCTTTTTTTCTAATCTTCCTTACATCAGACTTTCCGTTTTCACTCTGATAGTCTATAAAATCCCTTACATTTTTAAGGTTTCTTTTCATGTATCGTTTTGAATAACGGTTTGCCCTCTGCTCTTTTTCGTAGAGTTCATATCCTATCTGATTTGCTTCAAAAGCATTCATTATTTTTCTACCTCCCGGAACTTACGCGGATGATATTTATCTATACTGCTGCGTAAATCATCCTTGTAAACATTTGTATAAACCTGTGTTGAATCAATTGAATCATGCCCCAGTATTGTCTGTATGTATCTTATGTCACAACCCGAACGTAAAAGATGAGTTCCAAGTGAATGCCGGAATCCATGGCTTGTAATCACAGGAAGCCCAAGTTCCGTACAGGCTTTTCTAAGCTCGCAGTTTATGTTTCCTTCAAAAGCAGACGTACACAGACCGAACAGAAGGTCTTTTTGCTTTATATACGTTTTATAAAAGATTCTATCCCTTGCATGGTCTATATATATTTTCAGAACATCTGCTGCATAGCCGGTAAGATATGCAGTACGCTGCCGGCCGCCTTTTCCACACGGAACAAATACAATTCTCTGTTTTAAATCCAGATTCGAAAGTACTAAGGAAGCTGCCTCACTTGCCCGAAGTCCTGTTGAATATAAAAATTCTGAATAAACATGACAGCAGTAACGGTTCCTGCAGTCATCGGCATTCTCACTGAAATTAAAATCCTTGAGTCTGTCTAAAAGACAATTCATCTGGCTTTCAGTAAGAACATTACGGCTTATATGATGCGGAAGCCTTGGATTATCGATTTCATCAAACGGATTTGTCTTTATTCTGTCCGTATACATAAGATACTTATAAAGCTTTCTTACCGCCTTAAGGCTGTTAAGCATTGTTCCTGTACTAATGGTACTTCCATCTTCTTTTGTTCGTTCACAAAGATATTCTTTTAATCTAAGTGCATCCAAAATTGTTGCATCTTCAAGAAGAAGATTCTCGTTTTCAAACCATTCCAGTATTTTTCTGGTTCTGTTTCTAAGACTCATATAGCCCTGTTCAGTTACAAGATTCTTTACATACTCAAGATATTCTTCATAAACCGATGCATAGGGTTCACTTAATGTATAACTCATTTTTTCTATTCCTTTTTTTATATGGTGTATATTTTCTATAGTTTTTATGACCAGTTTAACAAAGTCCTTTAATTACAAGGATTTAGCTTTGATGAACTGGTCATGCCCAGTTTTGACCAGTTAGCCCAGTTTGTGCTTTTTTAAAAGTTCTTTCATTTCAAGCGGAGTCGGAATCATGGTGTAATCTACCTTACAGATTTCCTC
>JAFZLJ010000066.1 GCA_017551545.1 Treponema sp.
TGAAACGGTTTGGGTGGATCCCAATCCTGCAAACAGCAAAGCGATAGCTTTATATCAAAGGCTGGGGTTTGTGCGAAAAGAAATGCCTGAGCATGTAATAGCATTGGGAGAAGATCCGAATGTCTTCGCATATATGGAACTAAATAAAATGGATGTTAAATGAAAATCATAAATCTTGTAGAAAATGAACTGGGAAGCTCAAGCTGCGAAGCTGCTCACGGACTTTCGTTTTACGTTGAAACTGAAAATCATAAGCTCCTCTTTGACTCAAGTCCGAGCGAGGTAGTAATTCGTAATGCCCAGAAGCTTGGTGTAGATTTGCCAGCTGTTGATACAGTGATTTTGAGTCACGGTCATTATGATCATTCGGGTGGAATCCTGCCGTTTGTGGAGTTGAACCCACGGGCAAAGATTTACATGCAGCATAATGCCGGCGGGGAGTATTATGCGTTCGATGGAGAAGAGAAGGGCTTCCGCTATATCGGGATTGATAAAAAGATTCTCTTGCTGCCTCAGGTTCAGCTTTTGAAAGGTGACACAAAAATTGATGATGAGCTTCAGGTTTTTACTGTTGATATTCGTGCCTTTCCACTTCCTTCTACAAACAAGCGTCTTCGCGAGCTTTGCAACGGACAGTATATCCAGGATGAATTCCACCACGAACAGAATCTGCTTTTGACAGCATGCGGAAAGAAAATCCTTTTCTGTGGCTGTGCGCACAACGGCATTCTGAATGTGATGGAAATACTTGAGCGGAAGTTTGGTTCGGCCTCACTCCCAGATCTCGTAATAGGCGGCTTTCATCTTATGAAACGCACCGAGTTCTCCGAAGCCGACACCGCCGAAGTCACAGAAATCGCAAATCGCCTCAGAGCATACAAAGCTCACTTTGCGACCTGCCACTGCACGGGCCTTTCGGTTTTCAATCAGATGAAAGAAATTATGGGCGACCAGTTGAGTTATGTTCACTCCGGGGATGAAGTAAAAAATTACTCGCTTCTATAAGTTTCCATCTGACCACTAAGCATTGTATAAAAGCCAAATTTTTCATAAAAGGATTTCAGGCTTTCATCAAACAAAACTGAAATCATGTAAATGTGATTGCCCTTAAGATGATCAATCATCATATTCATTAATTTTGTTCCGATGCCTTTTCCCTGGTATTCCGGCCTAACCATAAGATCCTGAATATATGCATCCGTAACACCATTAGATACACAATCTATAAATCCAATCAGTTCGTTTTCTTCATAAGCGACAATATGACAATAGGATGTCAGATTTGGATTACTCAGTTCCTTTTCCATCCTGTTCCAGCCCACAGATTCTCTTAACGAAGATAACAAATCTGCAGGTACTTTTTCATTTGTTTTGAATATCATTCTATCCCCTGGCTAAAATTCCGTGGTGATGATTTTCGTGGTGTTCGCCGTGATGACCGTTTCCGTTTTCTTTGTCGTAAGTTACTGCTACTTTCATGCCTGCTATTCTACAACAGCCACAGCTTCAATTTCAACAAGTGCACCTTTTGGCAGAGCTGCAACTTCGAAACAACTGCGGGCAGGCTTTGAAACAAAGTACTTTTCATAAACCGCATTGAAGGCAGCAAAATCTGAAATGTGGGCGAGGAAGCAGGTAGTCTTTACAACTTTAGAAAAGTCTGTTCCTGCTGCCTTAAGAATTTCTCCGAGGTTCTTTATAGCCTGTTCAGCCTGAGCCTCAATGGTAGTTCCTTCGATTGTTTTCATTATAATATTCTCCTACGGTCTGAATGTTCTTAATGCTTTGATTGTCCTGTCTATTAAATCTTCAAGTGTCCAGCCTAGCAATTCTGCTCCACGTTCAATAACTTCTCGGGAACAGCCTGCTGCGAAATTTGCAGACTTATACTTTTTCTTTACAGATTTAACTTCAAGGTCCTGAACGCTTTTAGAAGGGCGCATAATGACAACTGCGCCGATTAAGCCGGTAAGTTCATCTACAGCATACAAAACTTTTTCCATTTCATGCTCTGGTTTAATATCTACAGTGATGCTCCAGCCGTGACTTGCAGTTGCATGAATCAATTCTTCAGAAAGGCCTGCTTGCTTCATAAGCTCCTGCTCTTTGATACAGTGCTGTTCGGGCCATTGTTCAAAATCAAGATCGTGAAGAAGACCTACAACTCCCCAGAAATCTTCATCTTCGCCATAGCCAAGCTCACGTGAAAAATAACGCATTACGCCTTCGACAATCTGTCCGTGTTCAAGATGAAAAGCATCTGAATTATATTTTTTGAGAAGCTCCCAAGCTTCGTCTCGTGTAATGTTTGCTGAAAGTGCCATATATGCCTCTAGTTTTTATTTACCTATTGTTAAGATAGGGATATAATAACAAGCAGGAGCCGTATAGTCAATGAAAAGTATTTTGATAAAAGATACCACAAAAGAAGAACGCGAAAAAATAGTTGCTGAAGGTCTTGGGTGCGGCAGCGACTGTTCAATGTGCTGTGCCTGTGGTGGCCTGGAAATTGACTACCAGCAGTACATCGATGGCAAAAAAGAAATCGCCCAGCTCAACGCAGAATACCGCGCAAACACTATGATTGGGCATTAAAATTTGGTATGTTGGAGATATATGAATAAAATGAAACCCGTATATGAAGAAGTTCCCAATGCAGGTGAGTGGATGAGTGGATTAAGTGTTAATGTCCGAAAATATGCATTTTTCTTGAAAAACCTTAAAAACGCCAAAATTTTATGGCGATGTTTCTTTAGATACTGGGTGTTGTATACACTTCAGATTTTTGGGGGCGTTACGGGGGCGGGTCCCCGTTAGAAGGGGTACAGCCAGGCATAGCCTGTCTGTGCGCATTTTGTCGGAGAATCCTAAAACGACCCTTTCGGCTCGTTTTTTAACGGATTTCCGATAAGAGCGGGGGAAGGCTTTCCCCTCATTTTATTCCTTCTTTTTAATATTCAACACAACAACCGCAGAAAGAACAAGCAGAATGCCCAGCGCAGAAAGTACGGTTAGCATTTCGGAAAAACACAGGATTCCAATTATTGTTGCGACTACTGGTTCAAGGGTGGCGATGATTCCGGCTTTGCTGGCTTCTACTGTGCGAAGACCGAGGGTGTAGGTCAGAAAAGGAATTACGGCAGTTATAAGAGCTGTGAGGATGCAAAAGCCTATAAGCAGTGGAAGATTTGGTGCCTGGACAAAGTGTGAAATCATATCACCGGGCTTGCAGATGAACCAGGAACCAAGGCCTGCAAATAAAAAGGTATAAGTGGTAACTGTGTAAGGAGAATAGCTGCGCAGGGCAATTGTTCCA
>JAFZLJ010000067.1 GCA_017551545.1 Treponema sp.
GCCTAATAAATTACACAGAGTTTTTGCAATTGAAAGGCCAAGTCCAGAGCCCGATTTATTTGCTTCGTAAGTGTGTGCCTGATTTCCTTTATAAAAGCGCTCAAAAATATGAGGAATTGTCTGCGGCTCAAAACCTGGTCCATTATCTGTCAAAGTCAGTTCAATTGAGCCGGCATTCTGAATTGCAGACAAAGTGATTTTGCATTCTGGTCCAGCAAACTTAAGGCTGTTCGAAATCAAAATAACAAAAATCTGGTGGAGCTTTTGTTCGTCGGTATAAAGAGTGACAGGGGTCTTTTCATATATCACATTTTCCGGATACTCTTTTCGCAATTTTTCAAAAAAATCATTTATAACAATCGTGTTTTTTTCAACTTTTATCTGACCTTCTTCCAGCTTTGAAAGCTCAAGCAGTGTCGAAACAATTCCATTCATATTCTGAGTTTCGCGTAAGATAGCATTAACAGATTCTTCAAGTTGTGCCTCATCATTTTTTCCCCAGCGTTTGATTAAATTTGCATGTCCGTCAATTATAGAAATAGGAGTTTTAAGTTCGTGACTTACATTGCTTGTAAAAGATCTTTCCCTGTCATAATCCTGACGAAGCTTTTTAAATGCACTGATTGTATTTTTAGAAATCAAATACGAAATTGCAAAAGCCAGAAGCAACACAGGCAAAAGCGCGAACAAAACAAGCCGAGGAACAGCACTAAGCATTTTTGCAGCAGAATCATTTTCAATATCAATTGCAGTTTCTACGAGGAGAGCTCTTCCACCATCCAAACTAACTTTTTGAGTCAGGAATCGCACATTAAGATTTGAATCTATGAAATAATCTTTTTCAAAATACTCTTTTACTTTACCATTAGAATCCAAAAGCGGGAGCAGGGAATCATTTGTCGAAAGAACATTTTTTGATTCATCATAAACTGTGTAGGTTATGTAATAAGGAAGCGTTATAAAATCAAGGTCGTCAATATTTCCTTCAAAGATAGTCTGGCAAATAAGGGCGGCACTTTCCCGAAGTTCTTTTGACTGCTTGTTTTTTACAGAAAGATTTAAAAGTCCTATAAACAAAACAGAAAGAAAAAGCATTGCCGCCGCTAAAAGCAGCATAAATTTTAAAGCCAGAGAAAATGAAACTTCATTTGATTTTTTGTTTTTCAATTTGTCCTCAAAAGCCCTAGGTTTTTATTCTGTCTGTGTCTTCATAATATAGCCCATGCCGCGGACAGTTTTGATTATGTCTTCTCCAAACTTTTTCCGCAGGTGGCGTACATAAACATCAACACTGTTTTCTTCAATGTAATAATCTTCGCCCCATACAAGCTGAATAATCTGATCGCGCGAAAGAATTTTTTCCTGGTTTTCCAAAAATAATTTAAGCAGGAAAAACTCATTTTTTGAAAGCTCAATTTGTTCCGGCGGGGTTGCTTTCTTTTTGTCGGTTTTTACAACCTTCATTTCATCTATCGTCATAACGATAGTTCCGTTTTTTAATTCCGCAGGCTTTGTCACCACCGCTTGAGTTCTTCTTAAAACAGCATTAATTCGTGCAAGCAATTCTTCTATCTTGAAAGGCTTGGTTATGTAATCATCGGCGCCACTATTCAGGCCGTCAACCTTGTCTATTGTTTCACCGCGAGCAGTCACTAAAATTATTGGAACGCTTTTTTGATTTGTTGTTTCTGCCTGAGCACGCAGCTTGCGTAAAACTTCCAGTCCGCTCACTTTTGGTAGCATAACATCAAGCAGCATTAAATCATAAGGTTCCGTCTGCTGTTTTGCCGCAACCTCATCAAGAGCCTGCCTGCCATCATAAACAGGATACACTTCAAAGCCTTCGTGCTTAAGTTCCAGCTGCATGATTTTAGAGAGTTCCTTATCATCTTCAACAAGTAAAATTTTTGGCATAATTATTTTTTCTCTTTGTGTTTATTCTTGCTGTTAGTTTTAACTAACACACCGTCGCTTAAATCATCAATTTCAAAAGTCTGCAGGATTCTTCCATCGTAGGATTCAATATCCTTTATTTGTACAGAAATTTTTTCACCTGTTCCGTATTCTTTGGCAGAAATTGAAAACTGCATGACATTCCGGTTTTTGTTAAAAAGAAAAGTAACATCATCTTGCAGAGGCTGGTTGTTGATCAAAACGTTTTCTCCGCCTAAAGAACTTGTATCAATTACATCATTAAAATAAATTGTAAAAGTAATCGTACCCTCTGTCTTTTTTTCATCAAACCTTATTCCGGTAACAGCAAAATTATTTTTCTTTTTTGAAAGCTTACGGCCATTGTAATTCATCATATCTTTTTTAGAGACAGGATACGCTTGTGAAAAAATGCTCACAGGAAGCGCAGACATAAGTGCAAAGAGAAAAATAATTTTTTGAAAAAAATGACCTTTCACATTTTCAAGTATAACATATCAAACTTCATTTGTAGACATTTTTATTCTGAAAGTTTTTTCATCTTTGTTTCATAAGCGATTCATGTATTTTACAACCGGCTGCATTATATTTAGACTCGTCAGCGTTGCTGATAGAAAACTTTAATTTCAGGAGATTCTTATGAAATCAACAATTACAAAATCACTGGCCGCTGCGGCAATTTTACTCGCCGTAGGAATTACCCCGGTTTTTGCAAAAGGAAATGCTAATGCAAAAAATAACTCAAACAATCAGCAGCAGAGTCAGCAGAACCAGCTGAACCAGAAATCTGCAAAATCCGACGCAACAGGAAGAGCTGGAAAAAATGCCGGCGGCAAACACGGCGGAAAAATGCTTTCTAATCCGGATGTAATGGGTACCGTAACCGCAGTTTCCGAAAAAGATTCTACAGTAACAATTAAAGATGCCGATGGAAAAGAAACTGTAATCCATGTAAATCCGCTTACAAGAATTACAAAAATCCTAACCGCCGAAGAAAAGCAGGCGCTGAAATCTGCAGACACCACAAACACCACAACAACAGAAAAAGCTGCTGCCCTGACAATTTCAGACATCAAAAAAGGCGACTGGATTGCTGTTGCCAAAATGGAAACAGAAACAAAGGTTCTTGAAGCAAAACAAATTGCAATTCAAGTAAAATAATTTTTTCCAGATAAGGACATAACCATGAAAAAGAATACCTTTAAGATTATTTTTGATGTTGTACTGGCACTTGGTACAGTGTTATTGTACAAAAAGAATGTTTTGGGACTTGGATTCCACGAGCTTGCAGGAATTGCAATTTGTGTACTTTTTATTGTGCATCATCTTATCAATCGCAAATGGATTGCAGCCGTTACTAAAAATTTATTTTCAAAAACAACGCCTGTAAAAACCCGTATTGAGTATATTGTTGATGTTCTGCTGTGCCTGGCATTCCTTGGAGTTTTAATTACGGGAATTGGAATAAGCAAGACATATTTAAGTGCTCTGGCATTCTTGGGAAACAAAGGAAAAATCTGGCATTTCTTCTTTTCTGGTTGTGCCCTTATTCTTACAGGCATTCATGTTGGACTTCACTGGAAATGGATTTCTGGAACTGTCTTGGGAAAAAACAAAGATAATGTTTCAAAGCCTGTGCACATAATCTGCATTGTGATTTTTGTAGCGATGATGGCCGGGGGTTGTTATGCACTTTGTACTTCTTCTATGAAACGATGGATTTCTGCCCCATTTACTTCATCAGTAAGTCCTCAAGGACAAGGCGTTCAAAAAGACCAGATGATGAAAGAACGCGGTAGTAACTTTAATGGTGCCTCTGAAAGTCTTTCTGAAGGTCGGCTTGAGAAGGGCAAAGACAAAAACACGAATAATAATATGTCCGAACGCGGAGTAAAACAAAATCAGCAGATAAGTTTTAAAGATGTAATTTTTGTAATTTTAAGATTCACCGGCATTTTGATTTTCTTTGCAGGACTTACTGCTATTGTTGAATGGCTTTTATTACCAAGGCTGTGATGCAGACCCTTTGTCGAATCACAGCCTTGGTAAGATTTATCTAACATTATTCCTTCTTCTCCTCATTCGGAATCATGAGCTTTGGAAACATCTCTGAATAGCGAACTGTTTTATTGTCAATCTTTACTGTTTTTGCGTAAAGGCTGAGCGGGATTTCCTTGTCATCATACGGAATGAGCTGGCCGTTCATAGCAAGAATTTTTTCTTTGAGTTCTTCGGCATAAGCCTGATCTGTTGAGTTTGTAAGAAGAGTGAACTCATCGCCGCCAATTCTGAATACTACATCTTCTGGACCGCAAACGCTTTCCATTCTGCGAAGTGCCTCGGCAATTGCAGCATCTCCTGCCTTGCGCGAAATTTCATTAATCGGGATAAGGTGAACAATGTCACCACATACAAACCAGCAGTCCTTGCGCGACTTAAAAAAATCATACAACTCTGAAATGTCAACTGTTCTTCTCATAAAAGGTTCTCCTTCTAATTGTATGAAGCCTGTGATTTTTGGAAACAGTTCTGCTGTGTGGCCGCGTTCAGTTTCGGTGTAACGCTTTTTGAAATCTGACGGATTACAGTTCCACACCTGCGAAAAAGTCCTTGTAAAGGCTTCATGACTTGAATAACCGAATTGCACGGCTATGTCTAAAATACTTAGAGCAGGCTTTTCTATCATCATTCTTGCTGCACGGGTCATCTTTCGGCGGATTATATAATCGTGAACCGAAAAACGGATTGTGTACTTAAAGACCTTTTCGAGCGCAGACTTGGAAGCGTAGCATGCAGCTGCAATATCTTCCGTCTGAACAGCGACAGTGTCTTCAAGATGATCCTCGATGAACTCAAGTGACCGCATCAATAAATCAAGATTTGCCATGTTACTCCTGAGAGCCCAACGGACTCATTCAAAGGAAGCACGCGCGCCATACTTCCTTTCAATTATGAGAATACTATATTATTCTAACATGTATTTGATTTTTTGAGTAAAGTTTTTGAAAGGGGAAAGACTTCCCCTCGGCCGCACTTCTAGGGAGGAATCAGTCTTTACAGAAATCTCCAATCTCTCCAAGCATTTTCCCAAGGCTGTGATATTTTCCCGAATAAATAACCGGGTCCAGTGCGGTCAATTCAATGTCAAAAATGTCGCGTGGAGAAAGCTGCTCATCAATCTGAATATTTTTGATATGGCAAAAAAATGTTGTTGAATCTCCGGTTTCGACAGAGCGGGCAACTTCGCATTCATAAACCCATGGGCTTTCATCTAAGGTAGGCACGTCTACCACTTTGCCGCGACTTACGCTATATGGAATATCATTTTTCTTTCCATCTTTGGCATGCTTTGTTCCAAAATAATCCATGAGGGGAAGGATTTTTGTGTTTACAAGATTTGCACTGAACTGGCCTGTTCTTATAACGTTCTGCTTTGTTCTTTTTGTTCCGAACATGCTTATTACCAGGAGGTAACCGTCTCCTTCTTCGTGGGTAACGCTGACCCAGGTTATTGGTGCAAAATTATGAGAGCCGTCTTCGTTGTTTGTGCCAATAATAAAGGCCGGCTGAACGCACATAGAATAAACTGGATTGACTGACTTTCTTTTCATCAATTTATAATCCTCTTTTTACAATATTATTCTAACATATATTTGCTTTTTCATGTTAGAATATAAGCATGAAAGTAAGAGTAGTTGTGCTTAATGCACATAATTACTACATAAAATCTACGGAATATGATGCCGATTCTCCAGAAACTTTGTTTTCATCGCCATGGACTATTATACCAAAGATTAAAAATAAGAAAATTCCGGAAATAGAACAGACGCATGCTTTTGGAGAATTAACTTTCCGGGGTATGCACAAAAACGGCCGGGTTTTCCTTGATTATAAGCTCAAAAAAAATATTGCGCCTGACGATTTTTCATATATTATTGACTGTATGCGCGACTGGGCTTTTTCTAAACCTAATGTTTATTCCATGCAGGTGTTGGATTTTCCATTGGTTATTCTCTGGACATGCGCGAGAAAACTCATCGCCGCTCAATAGAAAGAACTGGTACATAATTTTGGAGGGGCATTGCGGCCTCCTCCAATGGGTTTACTTCTTTTTTACAGGAATCCAGATTGCGCTGTGATAGTTTTCAGCGTTTGGATCGCCGTCGCTGTACCACTCGATGTTTACACGGCCCGGGAATTCAAAGTCAGGATTTCCTGGAAGCCACTCTTTCCAGATTTTTGTGTTTACTTCTTGAAGTGTTTTTGGGCACGGACCATAACAGTCGAACACAGCCCAGTCAAAATCAGGAAGCTCGTAAACTGTCATGCCTTCCGGAACTTCGCCGCCCTTGTAAATGCCTGCAACCATATAGCGGAACTTGCTGCCACCAACATCATCAATACAAACTCCGTACTCACCGATGTTGTATTCTGCGATTTCTTTTTCATACTTTTGGAAAACTTCATGCCAGAACTTTGGAATCTCTACATAAGAAGTTTCGCCGTCAAACTCGCGGGCAAAACCAATCACTTTAAAGCCAGCCATAGTTTTAATTTTGTAATCCATCTGATTACCTCCGTGAATAAAAATCTCAATTTTCAGAGGAAGAAATGGTTTTACCGGAGAGCCTTCCCGTACCTGCGATGGACTGACTCCATGGAACCGCGAAAAAGCCTTTGTAAAACTTTCTGGAGTTTCATAGCAGTAACGGAAAGCAATGTCGATTATTTTTTCATCAGTTTTCTGAAGGTCCAGCGCTGCCTGGTACAAACGTCGGTTTCTGATATACTCACCAAGTCCGTACCCTGTCATCAGCGAAAATCCCTTTTGAAAAAAGAATGAGGACATAAACACCTGATCCGCAACATCCTGCGCAGAAATGTTGTCTTCCAGATGCTCTTCCATGTAATCGATTGCTTTTCTAATACTGGTAAGCCACTCCACTTGTCATACTCCTTTCTCTGTGATGATTTTATTCTACGCCCGGTCGCGTCGGAAATCTTGTCAAATATTGTTCAGTTTTGTCCTGTTTTATTTACAATTATATCATAACTTTTTGATAAAACACGCGAAAAGAGATTTGTTGTGTATTTCGCGTGTTTTCAAAAGAGATAAAAAAGATGTGATACACGCGGTATTGGTTGTAGATTAAGAAACGCGTGTATTTATCAAAAGATAAAATAAATAGATACACGCGGAAAGGAATATGTTGTGATTTTCGCGTGTTGTTTTGGGAGAGAAACAAGACGGGATACACGCGAGATGAGATAAATTGTGAATTTCGCGTGTCTTCAAAAGAGTGATAAAAGTTGAATTACACGCGAAAAGAAATATATTGTGATTTCCGCGTGTATTGAGGAAAGAAAAAAGGAAATGTATTACACGCGAATTAGATAGTATATTTGAAACCGCGTGTATTTTTCAAAAGGCAGGGCTAATTACTACACGCGAAAATGAGCTACATTAAAAAAGCGCGTGTAGTCATCAAAAGATAGGGCAAACTGAGACACGCGGAGGTTTTCTGGCAGTCGGCGTTGAAAGAGTAAGCATCAACTAACTGATTGTATAACGTGTCTCTGGGAAAGTCAGTTGTTTTTCTAAACTCTATCATTTGAGAATCTCCTTTTATAACGCTTTGCTCAAAAACATTTCCATAGGCTGCTCATAGCCCGGGATATTCATCACAAGACTACCGCAATCGGTGTAGCCGTTTTTTCTGTAGAAGTGCTGGGCTGTTTCATCTACCTGTGTTGAAGTCAAAACCATGCCGTAGCCCTGAGCTTTCATATCTTCTTCCCAGTGGCTCAACAGCTGTTTTCCATAACCCTTATGCTGCTCCTGCCAGTCAACAAAAAGCATGGTGCAGAAAGGAGTGTTATCCCAGAATAAATTATATCGCAAGATGCCTACGGGCTTGTCGTCTACAAAAAACACGTAGCCTTGTTTGCGCTGCACCTTGTTTTCAAATTCTTGTTCCGGTAAGTGTTTGTCGAGGCTGTACCAGAAGGCTTTGTCGTTTGATGTTACGTATTCGATTTTTGTCATTTTTTTATTTCCCATAACATTGCAAAACTGTTATTGCAATGTCATCAAATTTTTCACCATCGTAAATTTCGCTGATTTCAATTTCTATATAGTCTGTTTTTGCAGGTAACTTAAATGATTGAATTGTACTGTCATTTTTAATTGTATATGTTCCCAATAATTTTTGATTTCTATCATACACTTTGACTTCTTTTACTCTGCTATAATCTGTGAAAAGTTTTGGATTATTTAAATCAACATACCCATTTACAATCCTGAAGGAAGTAAACTCTTTTTGTGATTCAATAATTATCTTTTCATTTTCATCACTTATTGAATCAGAAACCCATGGATCGAAACTGTAATACAATAAATTATATGCATCATACCTTTTACTGCCATTCTTTTTTTCTGAGGTCGCTTCATAGAATGCTACAACCTCCGATTCCTTATTCCAATACTCATCATAACTTTTTATAAAGGTAAAAAGCTTGTCGTAATTTAGGAGAATAAAATAATTATTTGCAGATAGCATAACATATTCATTCTTATTATCCATCTTCCAGATTTTGATACCATTTTTATCGAGTTGTTGAACAGGAATTTTGTTAGATGGAATTTCATCATCGATTGTAGAAACTGTATATTCAGAAAAATCATCAGAAAAATGATAATAATAATAACCTTCAGAACCTAAAAAAAGATTTTCTGAAAAAATGGGAGAGACAAGAATGGTTAATAAAATAAATATGCTTACTTTTCTCATATTACATAAATATTTTATATGGAATTTGATGGAAAAGAAAGTTAAAAAATGTTTCATCTGAACCTTATAAAATATCATGAAAAAATCACTTTGTAATTAAGTTACTAACTTAATGTTTTATCATTCACCGGGTGCTACAATTGTGATATGAATAAAAATCTGATAACTCCAGTTCTCATTGAGAGCAAAATCTTTGTAATTCGCGGCAAGCAGGTTATGATTGATCGTGACCTTGCGGATTTGTATGGTGTTGAAACGAAAGCTATCAATCAAGCTGTAAAAAGAAATATTGAAAGATTTCCAGAAGAATTTCGGTTTCAATTAACCAAAGACGAGTATGATTTTTTAAGGTCGCAAATTGCGACCTTAAAAGAGGATGAAAAAGTTCTAAGGTCACAATCTGTGACCTTAGAAAATGATGCTTCCGGCCAACGCGGAAAGCATGCAAAGTATCTCCCCTACGTCTTTACCGAACAAGGCGTGGCCATGCTCTCTGCTGTTCTTCATAGCGAAACTGCAATTCAGGTAAGCATCAAAATCATGAATGCGTTTGTCCAACTCAGACATTATGTTAGTGAACATGTTCTTAAAACAGACGACAAAGCCGAGCTTGCGGAAATCCGACGGCTTCTTTTACTACATATCGACCATTGTGATAAAAAGTTTTCTGAACAGGATAAAAAGATAAATCAGATAATTCATGTACTGAATAATCTTTTAGAAGAACCTAAATCTGAAAATAAAATAGGATTTAAAACAAGTTAGTAGAAGAAATAATATTGTCAATACATTGATATAGTATTATCTTTTATACTATGAGTGATTCACAAAAAGATGCCAGTTTTTCATTTCCTGTAATTGATGTGCCGGCAACTTCTATAAATCTCAAGAGGCTTCGCGAAAGCCGGGGTATTTCAGTTGCTAATCTTCAGCTGAAGGCATCCAAAAATGTGCAGATTGCACTTGGAAAATATTTTAATTTCTCTTTTTAAGGAGCCCAAAATGAAACATCACTACAAAGAAATGCCCGAAAATTTAAAAGGCACCTATGCCGACTACTCACACAATTTCGGTTTTAATTGGAAAGAATTTGTTATGACTGTCCCATCGCCGCTGCTTTTGGTTACAACTTATAAATCAAATGGAATGCCGAATGCCTGCATGCAGTCCTGGGCTACCTTTACTTGTGCAAATAAGGGAAACGGCTATTATGCAATTCTTGCAAGCGTAAACAAAAACGGTCATTTTTATAAATCACTCAAAGAAACTGGAGACGCTGTAATCAATTTTATGTCTGCTGAGATTTTTGAAAAGTGCATGGCAACCATTAAAAACAATCAGTTTGAGGTTGATGAAATTGCTGCCTCTGGACTCACTGCAGGCAAGGCTAGCTGGGTAAATGCTCCGCTTGTTGAAGAATGTTTTATGAATCTTGAAAGCAAATACGTTTGGGAAAAAGAAATTGCACCAGGCGATGACCATGTGCTGCTTTGTCTTGAAATTATTGGCGCACATATTGATGACGAACATCTTTCTGATCGCACCGGTGAAAACGGAATCCTCTTCAATATTCATCATCAGCAGAACCCAGAGCGTACAGAAAAAACAGGACATGATTGGGCAGCTGTACTTACAAAAAAGATTGATATAGGAGAATACTAAGAAAGGAATTATTTTCCTCTCCACTTTTCCAGAATCTTCATACCTTCTTCAATATCATCGCCAAGGACTTCCTGGATTTTTTCAAACTTCTTTTTGGAATGAAGGGTGTCCATAACACGAAGTAATTCTTTTTTACCGTGCTTTTGAATAAACAGCGCCATAACTCTTATTGCGTTAGTTTCTTTGCCCAGCGAGTAAAACCCTTTTTTACAATCATAAAGCTCGTCACATTCATAGCAGCCGTCGAGCCCTTTTTGTTTACAGCAGGCTGCATTCGGGCACACACCATCAGGCGAAGCTGTTGCAAAGGAACATGTATTATAAATTGTCCTGCACGAACCGCACCAGGAAGTCAAAAAGCAGTGTCCACATGAAAGTCCACAATACGCAATCTGGTCTACGCCTTTTTTGGCCTGCTGACACAACTTATTTTTTATGCGGCGCATTGCTTCCACATGCATAATCCAGTGGCGCGAAAATGGCATTTGAATTAAACCTTTGACATTCTTGCCGCACCAAAAATCAATCAGCCAGACAGAACTTTCTTCTGGGCTCACGCTCTTACTGGCGATAACCCGTTCCCTGTCCGCATCAGAAAAAGTCTTTTTCAGATCCGCAAACTGCATCTTCCCAAGCATTTCATTTGTAGACTCCATTACAGCCTTGCAGTATTCATAAACGCCTTTGACATCCAGTTTCTTTGAAAACTCAATCATTGCATCGCCGTCGAGTTCGTTGGCGGTTGTGATAATTGGGCTGGCTGTTTTTTTGAGCCAGGTACCCTGCAAAAGAATCTGCTTATTCTTCAAAATCAACTCATGCGCAACAATGTCTTCAATTCTAAAAGTGTGCCAGAGTGACCACGCAAGAGTAGTGTGATGCGAACCTTCACCAGCACCAAACGGCATCTGATAAAAAGCCACTGCAGGAAAAGTTTTCACTATTGAAGTTATCTGTTCAAAAAGCTCGGCGCGCAGTTCTATCAGCAGCTTTATTCCTTTGGCAAAAGTTGCTTCCTTGGCAATGAGCTCCTGCATTTTTTTATTCTTTTCTGACCACTCTTTATCCATTCTTTATTCCTTTTTTTCTTCGTTCTGAATAGCGAACCTATATTATTATAACATCCATTTGATTTTTTGAGTAAATATTTATTTACCCCTCTGCAACACGAAGTCTTTCTACAACCGATGCTTTCATCACTTTTTTATAAATGATTACAGGCAGCACAAGTGTAAGTGCAATCATAATCGGGAAAACCATAGCTACAGGCAGTAGCGAAAAGTTCCATTCAAAATACCACATACCGGCTCCAAACGGTTTGATGAGCACTGCAGAAAAAATGCTGCATAAAATGATTCCCGCAATTCCGGTTAAGACCGCGTACAAAACTCCTTCGATGCACATTCCGTTTATCTGAGTTCGTTTTGTCATGCCTACAGCTTCGAGCATTGCAAGCTCCAGGCGGCGCGAAATGATTGAGGTTGTCATTGTGTTGGCAAGGTTGAGGAGGCCTATTAATGCAAGGATGCCTGTCAAAATTCCACCTACAATCATAATCATGCTTGTAAAGCCTTTGTATTCCTGCTTGTAGCTTTTGCGTGAAGTATATGTGAGGGCAGGCTCTGTTTCTGTTGTGTATGTTTCCATCCAGGCCTCGATATTTTCTTCTGCTTCATCAGACACATTAAACAGACAGCGCATTGGGTTTCGTGGTTTACAGAAGCTGTTGAACTCATCTGAAGGAAGAATATAGAACATATCGAGTGTATCATAAATCTGAAGGCGGAAGGCATAAGGAATCTGAACAGTTGCCATTACTTCATACTGCTTTGTGTTGCCGTCGTTTGTTGTTACTGTGATCTTTTCGCCGGGTAGGAAATATTGAACCGGTGATTCTCCATCAGGAAGACGCATGTCATACTCGTTTATGAGGATATAGTTTCCTGTTTTGAATTTTTCAAGATCAAAGTTGCCGTGACGCACAGGAAGATTTTTCAGCACGAAGTCATCCATTCCGTAAAGGAAAACAGGAGAGGCACGAAACTCTTCGTATACTTCTTTAATTGTAGTGTTGTCACCGTAAGGATTAAGGGTTTCCATGAAAGGTTTTGTCAAAAGACGCTCGTCAATTTTCTGGAAATCTTCTTCTGTAAATTTCTGATAAGTGTTTTCAAGATAAATGTTGCCAAGCTCTTCTATGCTCTGGAGCTTGCCCAGTTCTGCAAGAAGATCCTGAGAGATTCCTGTTGTGTTTCTGTTGTTAGTGCGTACAGCAGGATTATCAAGAGTTGCGTCGGCTACAGAAAAGTCTGTTGCAATACTGTGCTCAATATATTTGTCTTCGCTAAAGCCGTGAAGCAAAGTGTAAACGCTGTTCAAAATCACAAGTGAAAGAGAAAGTGAAAGTACAACCCAGAAAACCTTTTTCTTATCGCGGGAAAGATTTCTGCCTGCGAAAGAGAGGTTTGTGAAGCTGGTGTTGTTGCGGGCCTGTACCTTTTTCCCGCGAGTTGTTTCCTGATATCGCACTGCTTCAATCGGCGAAACCTTTGAGGCAAGGCGGGCAGGCTTTCTGCAGGAAACGATTACTGTCATAAAAGAAAAAAGCGCAGAAACTAAAAGCACCCAGCCGTTTATCTGAATCACGCCTTTTGTAGCAACAGAAACATTAAGCATTCTTGTAATAAGCGGAACAAGCAGAGTTCCAACAAGAGAGCCAGCAAGAATACCAAAAACAATTCCCGGGAGCGAAAGATAAATTGCCTGATATCTTACAAGTGACGAAAGCTGTCTGCCGCTCATTCCAATTGTTTTAAGAAGTCCATAAGAGCGGATATCTGAATAAACATTTATTCTGTAGATATTATTTATGATAAGGTAACCCGAAAGGAAAATTACAACGAGCAGGAAAACAACAAGAAGCAAAGTTGCAGGATCCATAGTGCCTGTCATTGAAGCGTTGCTGACTCCAACTTCTACCATTTCCGGGAGGCCATCTCTGAATGCTGCAGCAATGAGCTGGCTTTCTGTTCCAAATGGATTGTAAAAATCTACATCGGCATTTATAAGTCCGCAAATTGCATCGGAGTAATGAGCATCTTTGTCATAATAAGAAATTGTTGGAACAGGAGCATATTTTTCCTGGAAGGCTTTTGACACAAGCACAACCTGTGCCATTGCAACACGGTCCCCCGTGAAAATACCGCAGATTGTAAATTCCTTTTCCATAGTGAAGTCGTTTATTGTAATCTGGAGCGGAACTTTTTTGCCCAGAAGAGATTCGTAATTTTCCGGAGTTGCGTTGATTTTAAAAGCCTGTAAAACAAGTGAGCTGAAAACTGCTTCATCTTCTGACTGAGGGAGTGCGCCCACTTCTGGATAATTAAACCCTTTTTTTGCACTGACTTCATCTGACCAGTGAACTTCGGTACGTACTTTTAAAAGCTCTTTGTTACTTGCTTCACCAACACAAATCCATTGTGAAAGCTCTTTTATTTTTGTGTCTGCAGCAAGTCTGTCGTATTCTTCCTGAATAAGATATTTGTAAGAGCCGGCAGCCGTTGTTCCAATCTGGCGCTGGGTCGATTCTTTGAGCATTCTAAGGATGCTTCCACCTGCTGTAAAAAGTGCTGTGAACAAAAATGTGCAAAGCGCAATTGAAAGAATTATCACAAGACTTTTTCCGCGGCTTTTGAAAATATATTTTTGTGCAGTTTTTCTGATGATTGAATTATTCTGTACCTTCATAACTTAACCCCTTACAATCATTCCGTCTTCTATGCGGATTGAACGATCTGCAAGCTGAGCAATTTCGTCGTTATGAGTAATCATCACAATTGTCTGTGCAAACTTCTGGCTTGTTACTTTTAAAAGTCCCATTACATCCTGAGTTGTTTTTGAATCAAGATTTCCGGTTGGTTCATCTGCAAGAATAATTGCAGGTGCAGAAGCAAGGGCTCTGGCAATTGCAACTCTCTGCTGCTGACCGCCCGAAAGCTGTGAAGGATAAGCCTTGAGTTTTTCTGAAAGCCCAAGTGTATTTACAATTTCGTTTATAAGTTCCTGGTTTGGTTTTTCGCCGTCAAGCTCAATCGGAAGTACAATGTTTTCGTAAACAGACATTACAGGCACAAGATTAAATGCCTGAAAAACAAATCCTATTTTTCTGCGGCGGAAGATTGTAAGCTCTTCATCCTTGAGTGAAAAAATATCTTGGCCGTCGATTATTACTTTGCCTTCTGTAGGGCGGTCCAATCCTCCAAGCATATGAAGCAAGGTTGATTTTCCGCTGCCCGATGTTCCGACAATACTTAAGAATTCGCCTTTATTTACAGTAAGATTAACACCGCGCAAAGCTTCTACCTTTGCCTCGCCGGTTCCATATGTTTTTTTAAGTCCTTCAGTTTTTAAGATTTCCATTGTGTGTCTCCTGTTATATGACAAACATAACACACAATTCTTTCAAGAATCTTTCAAGATGAAATATTCCAAACACCGGAACTGTCAGAATTTTAAGATTAACTGAAAAACACAGGTATAACGACCCGCAATTTTTGGAGGGTCGTCAACCTAATTCTGCTAAATTTATTCTCTCTTTCTGTGGCAATGGAATTGCTTTTTCATTAATAAACATAAGCATGTAAATTGGAAGATAGACAATTTTTCCTTTTACAGAAAGGTTATAAGTTGAAAAAACAAAAGCTTTTTTTATTTTGTAATTATCATTTGCAAGAATATTTGTAAGCGCGCTGTGTTGGGTATAATCTTTCCCGCTTTTAACTTCTATTGGAAGACAGCTTCCTTCATACTCAATTAAAAAATCAACTTCGCCTTTCTTTTTATTTGCATAGTAGTAGCCTTCATATCCATGGGCAAAAAGCTCCTGTGCAACAGCATTTTCAAAAATCGCACCACAATTAATTTCCTCTGCTTTTTCTAGAAGTTTGATTTGTGTAGCACGACCAAAAAGCGTTGAAAGCATACCAATATCAGAAAGGAAAAATTTAAAAAGATTAGACTGTTTGTTTATTTTTAAAGGAATAACCGGCTCTGTAGTATTAAAAATCGGGAGAGCAACTCCAGCATCAGAAAGCCAGTTAAAACTGTTTTCATATCGGTCAAACTTTAAATTCTTGTCTAAATCTGTAAAAATGTAACGCTTGTTTTTTGCATTTAATTCAGATGGAATGAGATCGTAAGTTTTTATAAGTTTTAGTTTGTCTTTTTTTTCATACTTTGTGAAATCGCGTTTGTAGAACTCGATTATTTTTTCATGAACTTTGCTGACTTTGTTAAAATTATTTTCATCTATATAGGTCTGAACCGCTTCCGGCATTCCGCCGACTACAAGATATGTATAAAAGGTATCTATAATTCTTTCGTGAATAAACGAATCAACTTCTTTTTTTTCTGTAAAGCATTCGTTAAGATAATCTAAGGTTTCCTGTTTTACTTTTAGTGCTATCAGAAATTCTTCAAAATCTATAGGAAACATTTCTATGATAGAAAGATAGCCGACAGGTGCAGAACGTAAATCTCGTAATTCAACACCAAGAAGAGATCCGCTAAGCACATATTTAAACGAACCGTCATCTACAAGAAATTTGATGGCGGTAACAATGTCTTTATATTCCTGGACTTCATCAAAAAAGATGATAGTTTCTCCTTTTATAAGTTCGTGTTCGGTTGCTACAGAAAGTCGTGCCAAAAAAGAGTTTATATCATTCATTCTGGCTGATTCAAAAAGAGGAATTAACGACGGCTGTTCAATCAAATTGAATTCGACATAATCGCAATTATTTGATTTTAGCAACTCTCTGATGAGAAAGGTTTTTCCAACCTGTCTTGCACCGGTAAGCAAAAGGGCTTCTTTATTTGTGCCGAGTATCCAGTTTTTTATCTGATTTTCTACTTTTCTGTACATATACCTATATTATAATACAGTTTGCCCCGTTTTCCAATAGAAAATTTAATAAAAACGCCCCGTTTTCCAACATATTTTGAGCTATTTTTGCCCCGTTTTCCAACATATTTTGAGCTATTTTTGCCCCGTTTTCCAAATTCCAAACAAAGTCATTAGATATTTTTGAAAGAAATTTCAGTAGTTATGGTTTTTTCTTATATGATAAGATATTCTTTCTTCACCTTTATTTTTCCGTCAGGATAAAATTCATATTCATACCAATATTGTGATCCAGAAGCATATTTACGGTAGATTTCGTTTTTCTTTGAGTCATACTCTGCCCAGTATTCAAAATCATTAAAGCTCCATTTTTCATGGGTCAGGTTTCCTTTTGAATCATACTCATACCATTCTTCGGTTCCGCTGTTATTCCTGTAGTATGTTTTATTTCCTTTTTTGTCATATTCCCACCATTCTTCAAAATCATCTATACTTTTAGAATAAATCATATTGCCGTTACTGTCATATTCACACAAAAATTCTTTTCCCTCTGAATTATAGGTGCGTATTTCCCGGCCCTTTTCGTCGTATTCATACCACTTTTCATAACCACTGGAAGTCTTATAGTGAATCAGCTTTCCATCTGTGTCATAGTCGTACCAATACTTGAAACTGCTTTCTCCGAACATTTTTCCACAGCGCTGCTCAAATATCTTGTTTCCATTGGCATCATATTCCATATAATAATCTTCCTGTCCCATAGAATCGTCGATCATTAAAGTATGTACAAGATTTCCATTTTCATCATATTCAGACCAGCTTTCTGATGTGCCTGATGAATTCGTAATTTTACGATGTACCAATTTCCCTTTCGAATCATACTCTGAAAGAAGATCCCAATCATTAAGATTCTTCACATGAACTTCGTTGCCAGCCTCGTCATACTCTGTAATTCCGTAAAATATAAGCTGGCAGGAAACCTTCTTTCCACCAATTTTGATTTTCTGAGTAATGAGCTGGCCAAGTTTTGGTTCTGGTTTTGCTTTTGCACAAAGCGGTAATGCTGTGCATATGGCAAATAAAATTACAAAGTTTAAAAAATGCAAAGTTTTTTTCATAGATCTTCTCCTTCATTTAGGCAGGAATATTGAAAAAGTGGTGCCTGGTTCATCCGGGTTTGATTTTACCTTTATGTACCCGCCCTGCCCACTTATGATTTCTCTTGCAAGGTGAAGGCCAATGCCAACGCCTTCTTCTGTTTTTGTTGCAGTACTACGGTAAAAGCGTCCAAAGATTTTTGCCTTCTCTTCTTCCGGAATTCCTTTACCAGTATCTGAAACATCTACGCGCACAAACATATCAAACTCTGTGGCGCTTATTGTAATGCTTCCTTTGTCTGTATATTTTACCGCGTTGTCTGCAATATTGAAAATTGCTTCCTGTGTCCATTTTGAATCGATGTTTGCGACAACATCATTTTGAATAAGAACCAGTTCCAGCCCTTTTGCAGCAGCGCGTTCCCTTACCTGTTCAACAACATTCTGAAGAATAGGGAACACTTCTGTTTTTTTCCGCTCCAGCTGAATAATACCGCTTTCGAGTCTTGAAAGTTTCACAAGGCTGTCTATTAAAAATCTGAGTTTTTCTGTTTGTGTAAGAATTGCGTTTACATTTGATTTTTGTTCTGGTGTAAGTTCAGAGCCTTCGAGCAGTTCACCATAAAGAACAAGATTTGCAATAGGAGTTTTTGTCTGATGCGAAATATCAGAAATTAATTCCTTAAGCTTGTCTTTTTCATTCTTAACATTCTGCGCAGAAATAGAAGCAGATGACAGATATTCTTCAAGCTTAGTTTCAAGCCGCGAAAGTCTTGATTCATCAAAGCTGTCTGCGGTATAAGTTCCTTCAATTGCTTCGTTAAGAATTTTTTCAAGAGAGTCAAAAGTTCGTTTAAGCTTTAGTCGATTGATAATTACAAGAACAACCGCACCGGCAAAAACAACGCCGGCAAAAACAATTAAAACAACACTCACTTTGCCACCCCGCCGGCATCACCATTAACCCAAGCATAACCAATTCCGTATACAGTTTTAATTTTATTTCCAAGTTCAAGTTTATCACGCAATCGCTTTACTGTAACAGAAAGGGCGTTTTCATCAACATATTCTTCGCCGTCGGACCAGAGCCGGTCAATCAAAAAATCACGGGTCGTTGTATTCGGAGCATTTTGTGTAAGGTAATACAAAAGCTTCTGTTCAGTTTTAGAAAGCTCTGCCTGCTTACCATTATGAACAAAAATCATTTTATCAAAATTAAACGAATAAGCGCCGTCTGTAAAAACTTTACCCGAACCTCTTCCAGTACCATCTTCAATCTTTCTAAGCTGTGTATTCACCCGTGCCCGCAAAACAGAAAGTGAAAATGGCTTTGTTATGTAATCATCAGCGCCTGTTTCAAGTCCCTGAACAATATCGCGGTCGGTGTCATTTGCAGTAAGCAGCACAACAGGAAGCGACGGTTTTTGTTTTTTGATTTCTTTTAAGAGTTCAAGCCCGCTGCCATCGGGAAGGTTTATATCAAGCAGTACAAAATCAACAATTCCCAACGCAAGCTGAGCACGCGCTGCCTTAAGACAATCACAGGAAATAATTTTTCTGTCATCCTGCCGCAACGCCATGCACAAGCCTTCATTAAGAGTCTGGTCATCTTCAACGATTAAAAGCTGCTTCAAAAATTACCTCGCCTTTTTTTAATCTTTATAATACTTTGCCTGTGCTTCAAACATCTGGGCATATATTCCGCCTTTAACTTTTTCTAGCTGAGCATGAGTTCCATATTCGGCTATGTGCCCGTCAGAAAAAACTGCAATTTTGTCGCAGAACTGACAGCTTGAAAGTCTGTGCGAAATATAAAAAGCAGACTTACCGCCAACAAGCGAATTAAACTGTTTATATATTTCGTATTCTGCAATAGGGTCAAGTGCGGCTGTCGGTTCATCTAAAATTACAACCGGTGCATCTTTACACAAGGCTCTTGCAATTGCAAGCTTCTGCTGTTCACCGCCCGAAGGTTCAACTCCTTTTTCATCAAAGAATTTGAAGATTCGTGTATCTGTTCCGTTTTCAAGCCCCGCAACAAAATCATGCAGCCCTACTCTATCTGTAAGAGCTGTAACATCTGCGTCCTTATCTGTAAACGCAATATTTTCTTTTACCGAAAAAGCAAACAATTTAAAATCCTGGAACACAGGCGCAAACTGCTGAATGTACTGCTCGTAATCATATTCCTTAATATCAATACCATCAACAAGAATCTGGCCTTCTGTAGGGTCGTACAATCGGCAAAGAAGTTTTATGAAAGTTGTTTTTCCGGCGCCGTTAAGTCCAACAATAGAAAGATGTTCACCCGGAGCAATCTTTATATTTACATCATCTAAAACCTTTCGCTCAGTTTTTGGATAAGCAAACGAAACATGACGGAACTCAATTTCATGCGGCTTCTTTTCAATAGGGCGGGTTCCCTTAGTTAAAGCTTCCGGATAATTCATGAACACAACATATTCATAAGCATAATTGCAGCGCTTTATAAGCTCGGTAACATGATGAACCATCATACCGATTGCACCGTCTAGACCGCCTTCTGCCGCAATGAGCTGAGTAAAAGTTCCCACCCCGATAATCTTTCTTATTGCCAGCAGTGCCACATAAAAATATGCAAAAATGCTTCGGCCAAGAGAAAGAAAATTACTTGCAAGATAATACGGATAACAGGTGTCTCCCTGCCATTTCCAAAGCCCGGTACTCTTAACAGTATTATCCTTCCAGGTATCGAGCATCATTTCTTTGGCTTCGTACAGTCTTATGTCTTTGCCAAAACGCGGGTCTACTATGCTCCAACCAAAATATCCGAACAGGCGGTTGACCTTTGAAAGTTTACCAAAGGCTTCTATACCAATTTTATTGCACTTTAATACAAACAAAAAATTAACGGCAGAATACACAACCATAACTGCAAGCAAGATTGGTGCATGCAGAACCAGCACAGTAATAAAACCAGCCGCTTTAAAAAGGTTTGTCAAAAATCCAAAAAACTGATCCGAAACTCCATCAACTCCGCCCGAATACCAGCTCATACCTGTTCTGGCTTTTTCAATCTGCTCAAGGGCTGCCTTGTCTTCGGTAAGCTGAAAGTCCAGCTCCATTACATGTTTTCCAATCAGAACATCAAAATATTTTTCAAGCCTGTTACTGTAGCGGTTTATAAAGTTTGTACAAATATCGTTTATAAGCTGCATCAAAGCTTCCCCAATAATCAGTATTGCCGCCAGGGTAATAAGCCTCTTAACATCCCGCGCTCCAACAATTTCATCTACAATAAGCGGAGAAATAAAAAGTCCTAAAAACGGCATTCCAATATTTATAATCATCCTTATTACTTTAAGCACAAAGAAAACCGGATACTTTTTTGCGGCGGTGCTGAACAATACTTTAATTACTGCAATAATCTTACGCATTTTCGTCACCCCCATTTTCAACTCCCTCCGGATGTTCGCGGTAGTACTGTGCCTGCACATTGAACATATTTGCATACTTGCCGTTTAAAGCCATGAGCTTTTCGTGACTGTCGCATTCTACAAGCTGGCCGTCTTCGAACATTGCAATGCGGTCACAGAACCTTGTAGAAGCAAGCCTGTGCGAAATATAAACTGCCGATTTATTACCAATCATTTCATCAAAACGTTCATACAAGGTCTGCTCTGCAATTGCGTCCAATGCCGAAGTAGGTTCATCAAGAACTACTATTTTTGCACCCTTGTAAAGTGCCTTTGCAAGGGCAAGCTTCTGCTTTTCACCACCGGAAAGGTCTACGCCATCATCTTCAACAATTTTTGTTAGCGGAGTTTCAAGGCCTTTTACAAGCGACGCAAGTCTTTCTTCAAGTCCAGCTTCCCGTGCAGCACGGTCAGCCTTTTCAAAATCAAGCTGGTCTTTTCTTTGCATCGCAATATTTTCGGACATCAAAAAAGCAAAAATTTCTACATTCTGAAAAACAGGTGCAAAGAGCTTATAATAATCCGCCCGTCTGAACTTTCTGATATCCGTACCATTCAAAGTGATATACCCCGAAGTTGGGTCGTAAAGCCTGAGCAGCAGCTTTATCATCGTAGTCTTACCGGCCCCGTTTAGCCCAACCACAGCAATTTTTTCTCCGGCTCCGATTTTTAGATTCAAATGCGAAAGCGCATCTTTTTCAGATTTCAAATATTTATAGCTGACATCAACAAATTCAAACTCATAAGAATCTGTGTCTGGAAGCGGAATGCAATCCTTTTCATCCTCTACAGTTTCAAGATCTATAAAAGAACGGAAGTCATCTGTTTCAAGACTTGCTTTTTTGTAATCTCCAAACCTCTGCAAAAAGTTTATGAGTGCTCCGGAAAATGCAAGCGAAAAAGAAAGGAACATTGTAAAGTTGCCGACGCTCATATCTTTTTTAAGCACCGAAACAAAGAGCACGGCATAAACAAGTACTTTTATAGCAATACCCGCAGCAGCCGTAACAAAATTATATCGCAGCCAAAGCTTATGGTGATAATCATTTCGCTCAATAAAAAATGCATTAAGCGTGTTGAACTTTTGGGTTAAAAAATCACTCAAGTGAAAAAGTCTTATGTCCTTTGCAAAATCAAAATCCTGGGTAATTCTTTCCATATAATGCTGGCTTCTCCATGAACCGGAAAGCTTGTCCCAGACCTCGCGCTTGTCCACCTTGATAATATGTCTGAAATACAAATACTGAACAACGGTAAGCACAACCAGAGCAATAATAAGCCTTGGATCAAGTACAGTTACAGCAACAAAAGTAACAACAACAGTTAATCCGCTTTGCCCAAGATCCGTCATCAGGCGCATCATGCCTTCAACGCCATTATAGTTACCCCCGGTAGCCTGATTTGCACGCTCTGCAACATCAAGAACATCTGGTTTTTCCAAAAGCTCGTACTTAAGGTCCAGCACTTTTGCAATACGTTCGTTTATCATATTAGAACGAATGTAAATCCAGCGGTACCAGGATTTGGAACCAGAAAGAGTGGAACAAAATGAAAGCACAACGGCAATACCGCCCGCAATCAGAATCAGTTTTATAAGCTCATGCTCGCCGGCAACACCATCATAATTTTGAATAATATCAATAACGTATTTTCCAAAGATTCCCCAGAAATAGGATAGAATTGACCCGGCCACAAGACCTATAATCATTAAAAACAAAACCGAAGGCTTATACTGTGCCATCTTGCGTATGATATAACGCGTGTTGTTCCATATACCATATTCTTTATGCAGCGGGTTATCTTTACTTTCTTTATAATCCGACATTCATAACTCTCCACTTTTTTATTTCTATTTTCAAAATATCATATAATCGGGATGTGTGCTATAAAAAATAACAAAAATATATCAACATAGGTGATTTTTCTAATGCAAAATTTATATTTAGGGTTTATAATATAGAAAATAAAAAACTACGCCCGCTAGCGGGCTTGCTCAGGAGTAAAAAAATGCGCATCAAATCTGTATTTAGTCACAGTTTTGAAAAATATGGAAAGGTTCTTACAGGCTATGATGTAACTGACCTTCTCAAAAAACTGGACGAAACCACAAAAAAGCCTGAAGATGCTGTTATTTATGAACCAGGAGACGCTGGTCTTGAAAGCCTGCCAATCGCAAAAGAGTTCAGTGATAATGCTTATGGTGGAATGCCTATTCAGGTAGGTTACTGTAACGGTAACAATACAAAGCTCAACTGTCTTGAATGGCACATTGGTTCAGAGCTCAATATTCCTTCTAACGACATTGTTCTTCTTCTTGCCCCACTTCAGTCTGTAAAAAACGGAAAGCTTAACACAAGCGCTGTAGAAGCATTCTATGTACCAAAGGGAACAATTGTTCAGGTATATGAAACAACACTTCACTATGCACCATGTAATGCTGTAAAGAACGGCGAAGTTTCTAAAGAAGGCTTCCGTGTTATTATTGTTCTTCCAAAAGACACAAACACAGAAAAACCAAAGATTGACGAAAAAAATCTTAACGACAAGCTGCTTTGGGCTCGCAACAAGTGGCTCATTGCTCACCCAGATTCAAGTGAAGCAAAAGCAGGTGCCTTTGTTGGATTGTCTGGCATAAATATTAATATTGCAAAATAAAAATAAATTAGGAGTAAAAAATGAACAACAAACCAAAAATTAAGATCGGTGTCGTTGCTGTTAGCCGCGACTGTTTCCCAGAGACACTTTCTGTAAACCGCAGAAAGGCTCTTATTGATGCTTACACAAAGAAATATGGCGCAGATGAAATCTACGAATGCCCAATTTGTATTGTAGAAAGCGAAATCCACATGGTTCAGGCATTGGAAGACATTAAGAAGGCAGGATGTAACGCACTTTGTGTATATCTTGGAAACTTCGGTCCAGAAATTTCTGAAACATTGCTTGCTAAGCACTTTGACGGTCCAAAGATGTTCTGTGCTGCTGCAGAAGAAACATCTAAGAACGGCGGACTTATCCAGGGTCGTGGTGATGCTTACTGTGGTATGCTCAACGCTTCTTACAACCTCAAGCTCCGCAACATCAAGGCTTATATTCCAGAATATCCGGTAGGAACAGCTGAACAGTGTGCAGACATGATTCATGAATTTGCACCAATCGCAAAGGCTGTTTATGCTTTGAATCACCTTAAGATTATTTCTTTCGGACCACGTCCTCTCAACTTCCTTGCTTGTAACGCACCTATCAAACAGCTTTACAACCTCGGTGTTGAAATTGAAGAAAACTCAGAACTTGACTTGTTCGAATCATTCAACAAGCACGCTGGTGACGCTCGTATTAAGGACGTTGCTGCAGATATGGCTAAAGAACTTGGAAACGGAAACAAGATTCCTGAAGTTCTTGAAAAACTTGCACAGTATGAAATTACATTGCTCGACTGGGTTGAAGCTCACAAAGGCTACCGCGAGTTCGTTGCAATTGCAGGTAAGTGTTGGCCAGCATTCCAGACACAGTTCGGATTCGTTCCTTGCTATGTAAACAGCCGCCTTACAGGAAGAGGAATTCCAGTTTCTTGTGAAGTAGATATTTACGGATGTCTTTCTGAATTCATCGGTACAGTTGTTTCTGATGATATCGTAACACTCCTCGACATCAACAACACTGTTCCACAGGATATCTACGACGAAGACATCAAGGGAAAACACGGAAAGTATACAATCCAGGATACATTCATGGGCTTCCACTGCGGAAACACAGCTTCTTCAAAGCTTTCATTCTGCGAAATGAAATACCAGCTTATCATGGCTCGCGCTCTTCCAATCGAAGTTACAAACGGAACTTTGGAAGGAGATATCGCTCC
>JAFZLJ010000068.1 GCA_017551545.1 Treponema sp.
ACACCTGCTTTTAAAAGACATTCAAGAGCTTTATATTTTTTCTTCCCTACAGCCCAATGAAGAAGTTTTAGATTTAAATGACGGGAATCAGTCTCTTTAGACTCAACGGTATCAATCAAATCCCTGTACTTTGGTAATTCCCTTTGTATGGCTTTGCAGTCCTCTTTATCGACTAGAAGTGCAAAGTCGTAAATTTCTGTACCTTTAAAAATCGTTACCGGGACATCACCAATTTTAGGATTATTACCTTTCATGATTAACCAGTTGGCTGTCAGACAGCTGGTAAAAAGCATCATGATGAAAAAAAGTGAGATTAATCTTATAAAATACCGTTTCATTTGCCCCTCCTGAAAAGCAGTCTGATGCCACTGATCATTTATTTTATCAAACTCGACATGATGATAATACATATTAATCCTTTGTATAATATTCAACAGTTTTGTAATAATTATCTTCGCTAAATTCACCTTTCCGGTATATATCTATTTTATCATAAAGCTCTTTAGTTCCATGTATTTCAAGTTCCGCTTCCTGCGTTTCTTCAATATATCGCTTTGGTCTGGAAATTGCGAAATTATTTAAAATCTTTTCTTTTTTCCAAAGAAATCTCTGTGTTTCACCATAAAGTAAAGTCAGTTTTTTTTCGACCTCATCTGGATTCACCATTCCATTCTTAAAAGCAGGTACATATATTTTAAATTCACCCATAACAATTTCAAAATCCGGTTCAAGCTTTATGTACAGTACATTACTATCTGACCTTAACTTTTCAACAAACTGCCTGCGTTCATTTGGTTTTTCGAAGTTCTCGATTTTTTTGATACCTTTATGCATTTTAGAAATTATTTTTTTCCATGTTTTCCGGCGGAAAATAATGATATTCAAATCCATCTTTGTAATCCCAGATTTTGTCTTCTAAGCTGATATCAATTTCTTTTTCAATATTTGAATCATTTATTAAATATATAAAATGGGAGTGATGTGCACGGACATTTAATAACATAAGTTTCTTTAATCTTAACCTTGATGAATATTTTGCATTTAATGTTTTAGGTAAAAGACTTAATACATTATTTATTTCATTTTCATCTTCCAGATAATATACCACGCTGGTATCCCGACTATAAAGAACAAGAGTTTTATTACTTTTATCTATTTGACTTTCAGTAGAATTTGATTCGGTTTGAGTAGATTTACAATCTGTAAAAATAATTATGAGAAAAAGAATCGAAATAAATTTTATAAATTTCTTTTTAATCTTAATCTCCTAAAAAGCAGCCTGACTCCCTGCATTTGACTCTGAACATTTGATGTTACTTTTGCAAGTTACAAAGAACACTTTCTTACTTATAATTATAAATCATCAATTTTATGCTGTCTACTATCCGATTGATTTCTTACCCAAGTCTTTCACGAATTCTTGAAATGGCTTTGATATGCATTATCCAATAATGGGGTGTATGCAATAGATTTGTTGTGATAGCCTTTGGAATTCATAAAAGGCATTTTTGAAAAATTCTCAAGGGCTTCTTCCTGCTGCATTTTTTTTAGATAGCTGAACAATTCGTCTCTTAAATAAAATAAAGTTTCTTTTTCCTTTTTCAAAACTCTCTTTCTTGCTGATTTGAAGTGAATGTTATGTGTTATTTAGCATTCCAGATTTTATTATATTCATTTATATATTCTGAATCATCTAATCTGATTCCCATTTTTATAAGATTGTGCCATCTATCCTTTTTGTTTCCACTAGGCAAACTATTTATCATTGATGTTACAAAAGAATAACGTAATGCATTCATTGCCGGGAGGGCAAATTCTGGAATTTTATCCTCATAAAGATAACTCGAAAAACATCCATTTGTAAATGCCGGTAAAAGTGTAGCTTCTTTGCCGTCTATATTTAATATCATGGAATCTTCGTTTATGCTTATAATTTCATATATTTCTTTTTGTACCGGGCCTTTGTATTCTATAGCTTCATAAGAAACATATACAGTTATAGTTTTATTTTTAATTGATGCTGAATAGCTTCCGCTGCCACAGCCTGCAGCCTCCAAAAAAGTATAGTGATAATTTCCGTCAACAGCAAATTCTCTGCAATCCCTTCCGCAAACCCAAGGAAATCTGCTTAGATATCTTTGTAAATCGGCATCAGTCCATTTTTCGGTTGAAAAGGCTGGTAATTTATCTGTTAGATAACCTCCAAACACCCAACCGTATATATTTTTGCCTCTATTAAGGGTTTCTACAGGAAGAAGAATTTGAACCCAGTTAGATTTTATTCCATCAATTACAGCTTCATCTCCAATTGAAATAACTTTTACGACCATTCTGTCATATAAGGTTTCAATTTTTTTTGAATTAAGAGAGGCACTGTCCCTGACACGCAAACCTTCCGGCGAGTTCACATATAAAATATCAATATTTTTATTTTTTTTAAAATAGTCATTGTCTAAACCAAATAATGAACTGCAAAAAACTATCATAAATGCTAATAAAAAATACTTTTTCATTTTTTCCCCTTGCGCCTTTGCGTGGGCGTCCACATAACTACGCAGTTAAACTACCGCAGGTCGTAAGTGCATGTTATGTGATATTTTTAATTGCTGTACAGATAAAAAATCAAAAATTACAGCAAATCCTCATATTTTATATATCCACCATATGGATTATTGTAAACAATTTTATTAATACAATTGCTTTCATCAAAAGTAAAGAACATATCTATTCCATTATCATGATAATTAACAGAACAGCGGTATCGTCCTTTATTGTCAACATAGAGATCGTTTCCTATAATTTTAAAAAGTTCGACCTTCTTCATCCCGACTTTTATACCATAAAGAAGTTCGAAGTACGTTGAATCAATTTCAAATTCTTTATGATTAAAATATATTTCATAATTATACTCTTCATATTCTGATATTATTGAATCAAATCTTTTTACAAGCATATTAATTCTTGCATACTCCAAGGTATACGAATAACTGTCTGTCCGCTTGATTTTTAGTTCTTTTCTATTGCCAAACTCCTTCTGATAAACACATTTAAAACTATCATCAGACTGGTCATATGAGAATAAAGTCAGACACACATCTCCATCTGACGGATGATGATATTTTACCTGAAAATCCAGTTCAGTAATCCAATAAGCATTTATCCAGACATTTCCGTTTTCTGAAATACATGCCCAGTAGTCTAAAATACCATTCTTAAACATACCAGAACCTGAATATGAATAAATGTTTATAACTGAATTTTTATCTTTTTTTCCTACTATTTCAGTATTAATTCCAGGACCTTTTCTTAATCGTACCCCGTTATCAATCACTAATCCCTGTCTGTTTTGGGCAAACATACTGAAACCTAGAGTAAAAAACAGGACAAGAATAAAATAATTTTTTTTCATATTTTGATCCACATTTACCTCCGCACGCGAATGCGGGCGTCCACATAACTACGCGCTTAAACCGCAAACCGGCTTGACCCTACATCCGATTTAAAGTGCATGTTATGTGTTTTTTATTCAATCAGTAATTTTATATTATCCACAACAGAATTTATTTCTTCATCAGTTGCTTTTTCTATAAAATCGCAGTTTCTTTGTTTGTAATCGAAATTTTTTATCTGGTCACTAAGAATACAGCCATTTATTGAATGCTTGTCTAATATAATTTCAAAAGGATATCCTTTAATATGACTTGTAATAGGGCAGAATAAAGCAAGACCTATTTTCTGATTATATTTTTCCTGAGAAACGCAAATTGCCGGCCGACGACCTTTCTGTTCGTGGCCTGCTTGTGGATCAAAATCAAGCCACACTAAATCACCTTTTTCTGGAACATAACCTGATTTTACCATTCTTCATTACCTACTGAATAACCTGTTGAGATTTCTGAATGAATGTTCTCTGGAGTAACCATTTCAAGCATATCATCAAGAGTCTTTTTCTGCGGAAGAATAATTATCTTTCCTTTTTCCGCAATTACTTCTACAGTACTTCCATTTTTTACATTATTATCTTTTGCCCAAAGTGACGGAATTCTAAATCCGAGGCTGTTGCCCCATTTCTGAACTACTGCCTGCATAATGTACCTCCATTACTTAAAAGTATATACATTGTATATTCTTATTGTCAAGTAAAATTTGATGAAAAAACGCGGCTTGTCCGCATTTTGCTTCAATTTATTAGATTTACATCCTAAAAAATTCCTATGTAACTGCAAGGCCAAATCACCGTTTTAGTTTTCTTATCAAAACAAAGACTCAGAATTCCAAATATTATATTTATTGGATTAAATAAAATAAAAGCAGCGAATGAAAGTAAAAGAAATGCGATTTGATGCATCATGCGCGTAAGCACACTAGTAAATAATTTCCATAAATGCAAACGACCGCAGGTCGTAAGTGCATGTTATGGCCTAAATATTTCTTATACAGAATTAGATTTCTTAATAGATTTTTTATTAAGAATTATTCTGTTCTATTTTTTTAAGAAGCAACGCTTCTTTTATTTTACTATTTCTAATATTTTCTTTTTAATAATTCGTTTTAAAATTATATCTGGCAACACTATTAGAATACAATAAGCTGATATCATTAAAAGAGGTTCAGGTCTTGCTGTTGATATAAAAATATAAAAGCCAACGCATAACCAAATAATTGAAAAAATTATTTTTGTAATAGAAAATTCATATTTATGTCGGATTTTTACGCGAGTACAGGAATTATCATTAATAAATTCTCCTTGAATTTTTAAGAGGGAAGGATTATTTCGAAAAAAATATCCTCTATACTGATTTTTATAGAGTTCAAAAGAATCATTTCCAATGCTTCCATAAAAAAATTTACTTCCATTTGGAGGAGATTTAATTACTACTCCTTTTAATTGAGTATTTTCAGTGAGTCTTTGTATTATCTCTTGTTTTGATTTATTTGATTCAATTATATATGACAATTTTTTCCTCAAAACATGCAGCCCACTGGGCTGTCGCCATAACTACGCACTTAAACGGTGGCGGGCACAGACCCGACATCCGATTTGATGCATCGTGCGCGTAAGCACACTAGTAAATAATTTCCATAAATGCAAACAACCGCAGGTCGTAAGTGCATGTTATGGCAAATTTTTTACGCATACGCATACAATTTTATCATTTCAAATTCTGGCGCATGATTGTTTTCTTCTTCCTCTAAATCATAGAGATTCTGAAGATTCAACCAAAACTCAGCTGTTGTTCCGAAAAATTTTGAAAAGCGAATTGCAGTATCAGCAGTTACAGCTCTTTTACCGCGTATGATTTCTGATATGCGTGTTTCCGGAACATTAATTTCTTTTGCAAGTCTGTATGCACTTACATTCATTGGTATTAAGAACTCTTCTTTGAGTACTTCGCCAGGATGAATGTTTGGTAATTTTTCATCAGTGATAGTCTGTGATTCTAACATTATCTGCACCTCCGTTTTCAAAACTAAAAATAATTCTCCACTGGTCATTTATTCTTATTGAATAAAAACCAGCCAAGTTTCCCACAAGTTCTTCAAGATGATTTCCTGGGGGAACTCGTAAATCTGTAACTTCTTTTGCCGAAGCTATCATACGAAGCTTCCGCCTTGCAACATTTTGTATTGTTGGCGGTAATTTTCTACTCCGTAAACCTTTATTTATTAATTCTGTATCATAGTCTCCGAAGGACCTTATCATATTAATATACTAACGCCAAACAGTAGTATTTGTCAAGTTTTATATATTGTAGAAAAAAAGAGCGGGGTAAAACCGCTTACTACCGCTTCTTCGCTATGCTCTAAAGTTCAATTTCATTTCAGAAAGCAAGCTTGACTTGCTTTCTGAAATATTCCTTTTTATTCTTTATATTCCTTCCATATAGAAAATACATCTTCTTTTGATGTATTTGTTTTTCCATCGAATTCCATTTTTACTATGTATGGCATCAGGTCTATTATTTTCATAAAGCTTTCACCATTAAAACTTGTATCATAATAATTTAAAATACTACTCAATGCCGTTCCATGAGTTCCAATTACAATGGTTTTATTCTGATATTTCTCAAGAATCTCATTTAATGCTTCAATATTTCTTTTTTGAACTGAACCAATGGATTCTCCGTCTTCTTCTGCAAAATTAAAATCTGCCCAACGTTTCGTAAACATTTCATGATTGTTACTATTTTTTCCGGCTTTTCTTTCTCGAAGTCTTTCATCAGTAATTATACTTTTTTTATAATAATCAGCTGCTTTTTTTATGGAATCGTAACTTCTCTTATATGGACTGGAAATAAATATATCTATTTTTTTATCTTTTAAAATTTCCAGAACCTGCTTGGAGTCTTCTAAACCTTCTTCTGTCAAAGGCCTGTTTCTATCGTCATAAATCTTTGCATCAGGCTTACAATGTCTTACAAAATAGATTGTTGTCATTTTTTTAATTCCTAAAAAAGCAGCCCACTGGGCTGTCGCCATAACATTTGCTTAACCTGTAATTCTGGTCGCGTAGCGATTGGCGCGTTCTGTGCTTGAGAGAGCGCAGCGAATGGCACAAAACGTACCAAAAGAATTATCAGGTTGAAGCAGTTGTTGGATGATTGCTCATTTCCTTACGTAACCAAAACAGAACGTCATCGCCGCTGCATAAACCATATTCAACTCTTTTCTACATGTAAACATTTCATTCATTTTTATTTCTTTCTCCAGATATTCGGTTGCTTCTTCAAATGTAAATCCTAATTCCATAAACCAACTAATTTTTTTTGCTTTATTTATATCATCAAGCTGTTCACCAAATCCATCTGATTTTAACGATGTATAAATTGATTCCTGTTCTTCACTTTTACCATCAGACAGAATAATTCTGACACTATCACTTATACGTGCCTGTATGTTTTTTATATTATTTCTTGCCATAATGACCGGCATTTTCATGCCGATATTTCCATCTGTTTTTGTTTTTTCATGAATACGTTCAAATAATATTTGAAGAAAACCAAGGTCTGTTATCCTGCTTTTTTTTATACCATCGATATATAACAAAGCATTTGTCGCATTCCAGTTTGATTCACATGATATAATCATACCTTCATTTTTTGTTACACGTCTCATTTCTGTGAGAACAACGTCCGGTTCGGAAATATGCATCAAAACACTATTACAAATTGCTATGTCAAATATATCATTATTTTCCGGGACACTATTTACTGATGAAATTATAAATTTATACCTGAATGAAACATCTTTAAATATCTCCTTACCTTTATTTATTAATTCTTCGGAGATATCTATACCCGTATATGAGCTTCCTTCTGGAAGTAATGGCATTAAAACAAGGCCAAGATATCCATAACCACAACCGAAATCTATTACATTTACTTTTTTTGTAATCTTCCAGACTTTTTCAACAAGAAACTGCAGGTAATCAATATTCAGATATAGCGATCTTGTTAATTTTAAATAATCAAACTTATCATCCCATGTATTCATTTTTTCATCCTATGCGCGAAGCGTCCATCCAACTAGGTTTTAAACCACAGCGGGCTTGACTGCGTGTCGGCTATGATGCATCGTGCGCGTGAGCGCACTAGATAATAATTTCCTCAAATGCAAACGACCGAAGGTCGTAACCTTTGTTATGGCCTTTTTTTCTCCATAAATGATTTAATTCTACTTTTTGTCTTATAGAATATATTAGTTATCCCAATCTACAAGTAATTTTTCCACGAAATCTTGAATAAATTTTTCTTTACTATTCTTATATTTTTCAATATATTTTCTTGCCTTTTCACCTTTAATTTTTGATAGAGCGATTAAATAAGGCCGGGCGTTATAATCACTATGGGCACTTTCTTCTTCGCAAGCTTTAATTATTGCATCTACGGAAGATTCATCTTTTAAATTTGCCAGCCCCATAGATGCATCAGCCTTTGCGAAGAAATCAGATTTAGGATTTTCTAAAATTTCCAGAAATATCTTTTTATGATTTTGTTTTGGGAAATTTGACAGATATTCAATCGAGCTACTTTGCCAATCCCGACTCTTATCAGTCTGATATATTTTTTCATATATATCTTGAAGCGAGTCTATATTATTTTCTATTAATATACCAGTAATTGAAACAACTCTTTGTTCTGGATTTTTTAACATTTCTATCAGTTTATTTAAGACTTCAACAGGTTGCTTTCCTTTTAAAATATCCACAGTCCAGTACCTGACCGAAGAATCATTACTATCTAAATAAGAAAAAATTATATCCATTGAGTCTTTGTCATTTCTACCTTCCAATACTTTAATTAAATATTTTTGAATTTGTATGTTTTTCGTCGTTCTTAATGTTTCCTGAACATCTTTTAATACTTCATCTGAAAATAATAGGGGTTGATCAGATGTACTAAAAAAATAACTTTCAGGAATCTCTTTTGTAGAAACTAAATGCAGCCAAAGTTTTACATTTTCCATATTTTTTGATTCAAAATATCCGTCTAACAACTCCTTGGAAACAGGACCTTCATTTTCCAATAACTGATTTACAAATTCAACATCTTCTTTTGTCGGACTATTAGCTAAAGCCTGAATTGCAATACTTCGAGTTTGCGGATTATCTAGCAATGGAATAAAATCATCTTTGAGATTGCCGATTCTAAGTTCTTTAATAGAATAAATAGCATATCCCTTTATACTATAATCCCAGTTCTTAACAGCATCTCGCAATAATTTTTCTGTTTTTTCATTGTTTCCAGTAACCGAAAGAATTTGAGCGGCAAGGATTTTGGCTTTTACATTTTTACTATTAATTCTATCGTAAGCGGTTTTTTGTAATGATTCCTTATCCAATTCAATAAACAAAGGAAGCATATGAGCGTCACCAAAGTCTTCGTATTCTACCAAAAAATCAAATAGAGCAGTTGTTTGTTTGCTTTTTAACAGCATCAAAGTCATACCAGCCCAAATAACATTGCCCTCGGACTTTTCGGTTTTAAGTCTTTCTAAAAGTTTTTTTTCAAATTCTTTATCACCAGCTCCTGCAATAACTAAATAAGACAATAATCGTTGGTTGTCATTTTTTGAGTTAAATAAAATATTAATATTATTTTTGTAACTGGCAGTTTCTTTAAATTTTGACAGTGGATATTTAACAATTTGTTCATCATTTTCCATAAGCTCCATCATGTCATAGTAAGGTTCCAGGAAAACTGAATATGACTCGTACATTTTATCTAAATCTGCTTCAGTAAACTCAGTTCTAGTTGCATTGATAAAATCTTTTTCAAAATCTTCAATAGTTTGTCCAAATAAACTAATTGAAAAGAATGTTATCAGCATCATTGACAAAATAAATTTTTTCATTTTTCCTCCAAGCACCCCAGTGCGGGCGTCCGTGTAACTACGCACTTAAACGGTGGCGGCCGCAGGTCGTAAGTGCATGTTATGCTATTTTATTTAATGTGTTTTGTGCGGCAATCGGATTTTGCAAGACATCCTGAATATAATTTATTATTTCAAATAAATCTTCTTTTGCGATTGGAAGGTATCGTAATTTGTATTCTTTCATCTATTTTCGGATTTCCCTTCGTAAATCAGAAAAAACTTCTTCATGGGAAAGCCGTTCAGATGTTTCCTCGGCCATTATGTCAGCCTCATCCAATTTAGCCTCAATATTGTTTGTAATTGCATCGTACATCTGCAGGGACATTAAAACCATTGAGCCGTATCCATTCTTTGTAAGAAAAACCGGAGATTTAGTTGAAATAACAATATCCTCAATTTCTGAGTATTTGTTTCTTAAATCTGAAACAGGTCTAATTTGCATCATACAGTGCCCCTTATCATTAAACTATCATTATAGTATCATAATAATATCATTTTTACAATCCATCAGGCCATAAAATACAAGGGCAATTAATTTGACGCCACTTCATTTTTTCGGGTCGTTATACATTTTATTGTGGCAGCCAAGGCCTTAACTTTTTAAGGTAGCCGCCGAAGCACCAGCCTTTTGTGTCTCTGGGTACAGGATTTCCGTTTTTATCATAAGCGTCAACAGTCCAAATATTAACCCAGTTGGATTCTATTCCGTCAATGATGTCTTTGCGGCTGGCCTTATAAACAAATACTGTTGAACCTTTTGCAAGCGTAAGCAAAACTTTACTTTCCAAACTGTCCGATTCACGTATTCTCAAGTTGTCAGTCAGCTCATAAAGGTAGTAACCGTTTCCAAAAGTATTCAAGTCTTCCTGAATCTCATTTATATCAGAACCGTACTTTCTGTAGGGGAGGATTAAATTCATAAAATCAGATTCATCTTGAACATCATTTATTTGTGCGTCAGGAATTTTATTGTAGTCCCAACCGTCTCCGCCGTTTTCAAAATATAGAAAGGAAACTCCGTCGCGCTCCCCAACTGTAAAATAATACCAATATGAATCTGCATTATACGGCTTAAACTTCATATCATAACCGTCAATTGAATACAGACCTGACTCAAATTCCTCAAGGCCTTCATGGTAAGTAAAACTGTAATAATGATTTTTGTTCAGCAGAATAAAGCGCTCATAATGAATGCCGTTTTCTAACTTCCATCCCCAAAGCCCTTTTTCTGACTGAGCAAAGCATGCCGTAACCGACATAAATGCAAGCAAAAGCATTAACAATTTTTTTTTCATATTATTCCTCTTTAGTTTGGCGCTAGTCCATATTTTTCGGAGCGTTATACCTGTTAAATATCCAAAGATTAATATTTAATCTAAATAGCCACGCCAGTGGCGTGTGAGCATAACAATTGGTTGTACCGCACGCGGCTTGACCGCGTGTCGGCTATGATGCATCGTGCGCGTAAGCGCACTAGATAATAATTTCCTCAAATGCAAACGACCGAAGGTCGTAACCTTTGTTATGCTATTTTCATGCAACAAGGAATTTTATCTAAATCATTTCCAAGTTTTTCCTGCATTTCTCTTAGGTCAAGTTCATTCTGCATATTGAGCCAGAATTTAGAAGTTGTTCCAAAATATTTTGAAAGCCTGAGAGACATTTCTACAGAAATTTTTCTTTTATTATGTACTAAGTCCAAAATAGAACTTGTTGAAACTCCTATATCTTTTGCAAGACGATAAGGTGTTATTTCAAGTGGTTCTAAAAATTCTTCTACAAGAATATCGCCGATTTTTGGCAGTTCGAATTTTTCATCCATAAGCAGTATCCTTAGTGGTAATCCACTATTTGAACTTCATAAGCTTCATTATTTTGAAACTTAAACTGTATTCGCCACTGATTATTGATTCTTATTGAACAATAATCTTTTAAATTTCCAACCAAATGTTCAAATTTGTTATCTGGCGGAATTTTCAAATCTTCTTCTGATTCCGCTGAATGAATAATGAGCAGTTTTGCAAATGCTCGTTTATGAATTTCCGGCGGAAGTTTTGAAGATTTTTTGCCATTCCAAATCTTTTCAGTTTCGGAATCGCCAAAGGATTTTATCATGATTAAAGTATATGTTACACAGATATATCTGTCAAGTAGATATATTATTCTTCTTTAGCATCATATATTTTTACTATAATCTATTTTTCCTGACAAAGCTTTTCTATTTTTTTAATCATATCTTCATCTTCACTTAGTTTTGCAGCTTCTAAACAGGATTCATCAAGAGTTGCGCCATATTTTAGAAGCAGGTCAACCTGGCTTTCCCATTTCATACCTTTTTTTATCGCTTCGTAAAGAGGGGTTGTCGCTTCTTTTGAGTTAAAATATTTAAAGGCCTTTTTATCAGTAAAAAATAATAATTGCCAGCTCGTCCCGAACGGGAACGGATGTCCCTTCATATTTGGATCTGCACCTGCTAAGAGAAGTTTTTCTATTACCCTGTTAGTATCTTCTATCCATTCGCGCTCTTCTTTTTCTTTTACAGCACCCTCATAAAGTATTCCATCATCTTTATGGTTATCCTTAAACCATCTTTCTAATGACTTAAGATTTCTATCATTGTAACGGTAAATTCTATCCCAAACATATGGAAGCCTGTTTACATCTGCACCATATTGAATCAATAAATCAATTATCATCGTATCAGAATTTTGTCCGTCGATTATGTATGAATGCAATGTTTCTACAACAACTTTTAATGGAATAGAATCTACCCAACCGGCTTCTCCCTTGCATTTTTCAGGATCATATCCAGCTTTAAGATGATTTTTTACCCATTCAAAGTCTTTTTTATAAACCGCATTATAAAAATATCTGTATGATAAATATGACCTGAAATCTTCTGAAAACAAGTTGCATAAAAAGAGACAGACAGCAGTTATTGTGATTAGTAATTTTGATTTAAATTTCATTTATCCCTCCGAAAAA
>JAFZLJ010000069.1 GCA_017551545.1 Treponema sp.
AATTCACCTCAAGAAATAATCCAGAAAATCATTGAATACCGCAAACAAATAGGCATCGATAAGCAAGAGGTCTTGTAAATGGATATAGCTACAATAATTGGTATTGTTGGTGGTGCAGCCATGATCGTCATGTCTGTAATGACATCCGGTGGTTCCCTTATGGGTATCATCGACGTTCCTTCTATGGCTATGACCATTGGTGGTTCTTATTTTGCGATGTTCATTGCATCTCCTATTAAGAAAGCTCTTGGTCTTTTTAAGATTATGGGACGTGCCTTTAAAGTTCCGGATTTTGGTGAAAAGAATATTGTTGTAAATATGCAGGCCTTGTCAGAAAAAGCTCGACGTGAAGGTATTCTTGCCCTTGAAGACGGACTTGACGACCTTGACGATCCTTTTATGAAAACAGGCCTTCGACTTGTAGTAGACGGTACAGACGGAAATATCATCCGTGCAATCATGGAAAATGAAATGAATCAGACAGAAGCCCGCCATATGGAGTGGATCGGCGTTATTAACGTATGGGCCGGTTTTGCTCCTGGTTTTGGTATGATGGGTACTGTAGTAGGTCTTATTGGTATGCTTCGAAACCTCGAAGATAAGTCTTCTCTTGGTCCTAACATGGCCGTTGCGTTGATTACAACACTTTACGGTTCTATGATGGCCAACTGGCTCATTGCTCCGTTCGCTAGTAAGCTTCTTGCTCATAACCAGCAGGAAATGCGTACAAAAGAAATGATTATAGAAGGAGTTCTTGCTATTCAGGCTGGTGAAAACCCACGTATTATGGCACAGAAACTTCTTACATATCTTGATCCTGCAACACGAAAAGCTATTGAAGCTGATGTTCTTAAGGATTAATTAGGATAGAATAGATGGGAAAGAAAGCAAAGGAACCTGAGAAACCGTCAACGGCGTGGCAAGGTACCTATGGTGACATGATTACTCTTATGCTCTGCTTCTTCGTAATGTTGTACAACCCTTCGGAAGTCGACGTTACCCAGCTTGCTACTATTACGCAGAGCTTACAGATGCAGGAAACAGAATCTACTTCCGGCGGTATGTCATTGTCTGCAGGACGTCTTTCTGACCTTGGTAATAACATCAACTCACTTCCTTCTCTTGAAAAAGGTAAATCTCTTGGTCTTGCAAAGAAAAAGGCAGTAAGTCTTTTTGCACCAGATGTAAAATCAAATAAAATTACTATTACTAGTGATGAACGTGGTCTTGTAATAACTCTTCTTTCAGACAATTTCTTTGAAGAGGGAAGCGCAGACCTTAATATAAACGAAACCCGTGAAACCTTGCTTCGCCTGGCAGAGTTCTTCCGTTCTCCGGAGCTTTCAGACAGACGTTATAGAATAGAAGGACATACAGATAATACTCCTGTAGCTGCAGATTCAAAATTTCCAAGCAATTGGGAACTTTCTGCAACAAGAGCAGTAAATGTTTTGCATTATCTTGCCGATTATGGAGTAGATGAAAATAAATTTTCTGTTGCCGGTTATTCCGACACCAGACCAAAGTTTTCGAATGATACGGCCGAAGGTCGTGCCTATAACAGACGTGTAGATATTATAATTCTAGACGAAGGACATTTTTAATGTTAAGATTATTTAAATTTGCTGGAGGGGAATATGGCAGATGAAGAAGATTTGAACCTTGACGATGGCGGTGCTGCTGCAGCTCCTGCTAAAAAGAAGGGTTTAGGAAATCTTTTTTCCGGCTTGCTTAAATGGATTATTATTGGTGTTGCTGCAGTTATTGTAATTGTAGTAGTAGTATTTGTAACTGTAAAAATTGTAAGCAAGAACAGTGCTAAAAATGCATATAACCCTAACGTAAGTGCAGAAGAATATCAGGGACAGCGCGAACTTTATGACTGGTATAAGTCAATTGGTGTAATCCAGACTACAACCTGCGATGAAAATGCTGCTACTGTCCGTGTAAACGTATATCTTGGCTATAAAAAAGATGATAAAGCAACTTCCACAGAAATTACAGCTCGTTCTGTAGAGTTAAAAGACTTCCTCAGACGATATTTCCGCGGAAAAACTGCTGCTGAATTAAAAAATTCAAATAATGAAGAAAAATTAAAAATGGAAATTAGAAACGGAATTAACGATAAGGTTCTTTCTACTTCTAAAATCCGTGATATAAGTTTTGATCAGTTAGATGTAATTGAGCAGAACTAAAAAAGGTGGAGTGTGAATGAACGAGGTTCTGTCACAGGACGAGATTGACCAATTATTAAACGCCATCAGTTCGGGCGATACCGATACCGATGAGTTTAAACCGGTCAATAGTACCCGCAAAATAAAGATTTACGACTTTAAGCGTCCGTCTAAATTCTCTAAGGAACAGCTTCGTACGGTCTCAAACATGCATGAGACCTTTGCGCGTTTAACAACAACAAGTCTTTCTGCACAGCTGCGTTCGCTTGTTCATGTACACGTTGCTTCTGTAGATGAACTTACCTACGAGGAATTTATACGTTCTATTCCAACTCCAACAACTCTTGCAATTATTAATATGGACCCGCTTAAGGGTAGTGCGGTTCTTGAAATAGACCCTGCTATTACATTCTGTATGATTGACCGTCTGTTTGGTGGACGCGGTGCTACATCAAGCAACAAAAACCGTGACCTTACAGATATTGAACAGGAAGTAATGGAAGGTGTAATTGTTCGTATTCTTGCAAATATGCGTGAAGCCTGGACACAGGTAATTGATTTGCGCCCAAGATTTGCACAGATCGAAACTAATCCTCAGTTTGCACAGATTGTACCACCTACAGAAATGGTCGTATTAGTAACTATTGATACAAAAGGAGGTGATGATGAAGGAATGATGAACTTCTGTATTCCTTACCTTACAATTGAAACAATTGTTTCAAAGCTTTCTACACAGTTCTGGTTCTCTTCTGTAAGACGAAGTTCAACAACCCAGTACCTTGGAACAATTAAAGGTCAGATTTCTTCTGTTGATAT
>JAFZLJ010000070.1 GCA_017551545.1 Treponema sp.
ACCTTTTTGTCAATTTCGTCTTTTGGCAGTTTTTTCAGACGCAAAGAGAATGCAACATTTTCGTAAACAGTCATGTGAGGAAAAAGTGCGTAAGTCTGAAAAACTGTGTTTGATTCGCGCTTGTCCGGGTTTAATGGAATTACGTTCTTGTCATCAAAAAGAACAATTCCGTCATCCGGGAATTCAAAGCCTGCAATAATACGGAGAAGTGTAGTTTTTCCGCATCCAGAAGGTCCAAGGAGAGAAAAGAATTCTCCTGGTTGAATAGTAAAGTTGATGTCATCCAAGGCTACAAAATCGCCAAATTTTTTGGATACATGATCAATGGTAACCTGACTTCCTTTCATTCAAGTAACCTCAATCTAAAAAAATGATAAGCCGCACATACGCACGACAAAAAGCACTTTCTTACAAAAACTTAGCTATTTTGCTGGGTCGTTTAGTAATCTTTCTTTCTAGTGGTACAATGCAATATATACGCGATTATGTCAATATTATTTATGAAAAAATTTAAAAATATGTTATAATATATTTATGGATAAAAAAGCATTAATTGACCAGGCAATTGCCATGACAGAACGCTCCTATGCCCCTTATTCACATTTTCACGTAGGTGCAGCACTGCTTGGAAAGAACGGCAAGGTTTATACCGGCTGTAATGTTGAAAATGCGGCTTATGGGCCTAGTAACTGTGCAGAACGAACTGCGGTTTTTAAGGCTGTTAGTGAAGGGTGCCGCGAGTTTGAAGCAATTGCAATTGTAGGTGGCCTTGAAGACGAAGCTGGAAAGCCTGCCATAAAAGATTTTTGCCCGCCATGTGGAGTTTGCCGCCAGGTGCTTGCAGAGTTCTGCGACAAGGATTTTAAGATAGTGCTTGCCAACGAGACTGGGGAAATAAAAGAGTTCACGCTGGGCCAACTGCTGCCAGAGAGTTTTAGTTTGTAATAGGAGTTCATTATATGATAACCATAATATTAGGCGTACTTTTTATAGCCTTCACCGTTTTTGCCTGCCTGCCAATGGGCCCGCTTGCCTGGGGCGACGATGTAATATCGTTCCTTAAAGGCTGTGCCCCGGTGCTTTCGGCATTATTCGGCATTGTCTGCTTTTTCATGGGCGCCGCAGATATAAAAGATAAAAAAGAAGCAAAAAAAGAAGAAGAGGAATCGGAGTAGGGACCCTTCGAGGGCCTCAGGGACCCCACGTCTTACAACTCAAACGTCTTCATCAGGCCCTTACCCTTAACATCGCATTCTTCCATGCGGCATTTCAGGTGGCGGGTTGGGGTTTCAACTAAATCTTTTACGGACTGGGTGAAGCGGACGTGGCCTGGGGTACAGGCACTTTCCATTCGGCTTGCTACGTTTACGGTGTCGCCCCAGATGTCGTAAATGAATTTGTTTTCACCAATTACACCGGCAATTACAGGTCCACTGTTCAAACCAATTCTTATCTGGAATTTAATCTTTGCAGTTTTGTTGTATTCGGCTAAGTCTTTGTACATTCCAATGGCAAACTTGAGCATAATTTCAGCATGGTTTTCATTTGGTGCAGGAACACCGCAGGCTGCCATGTAGGCGTCTCCAATTGTCTTGATTTTTTCAACTCCCATGTGGGCGGCTCGTTTATCAAAGCGGGTAATCAAAGCATTGAGCGAACTAACAATATTATCAGCCGATTCATTGCTTGTTGTATTTGTAAAGCCAACAATATCAGAAAACAGGACAGTTACATTATCAAAGCGGTCGGCAATTGTTCGTTCCCCTGAAAGTCCTTTCATGCGTTCTGCAATAGAAGTAGGGAGTATGCTTTTTAAGAGTCTGTCGGAATCGTCCTTTGCCATTTGAAGTTCAACCGTTGCCATCTGAATCTGGGTTTCAAGCATGAGCTGACGCTTTTTGTTTATGCGGATTACTAAAAAGAAAGTCAGAGCAGTCATGCCAACTACAAAAACAGCAATTGCAATCCAGAAGCTGTAGCGCTGGTAAATAAACGGCTTTTGAATAAAGTGAACAACAGCTGGTGCCTGAGAAGTAAATTCGTCGGCATTTATTATGTTTACAAAGAAGGTGTAACTGCCCGGCTTAAGGTTTGTATAAGAAACAGTACGGTTTGAAGTATAGTCAGAAAACTTTGTATCAAAGCCCTGCATCATGGTGCTGAATCGGTTCTGTTCGCTTGCAATAAAGCTAAGACCTGTGTACTTAATGTCTACGTGTTTAGTTCCTGCCGGAATAATAATAGGCTCTTCAAAACTGGTGTATTCAGTTTCATCAACTTTTACATTAAGAATCTGAACAAGCGGCAGCACGTTTTTATTACGAATCTTAAGAGGATCATAAAGTGCAAAACCGTCCGTCATTGTAAACCATACGCGTCCATGAGAATCCATCATGCTCAAAGCTGTAGAGTTTGCACCGCTTGATTTAAGACCATCATTCTGAGTGTAAAACTTTATGTTAAGGCTTGTGCGTTCTCCTCTTTCTATTTCGTAAAAGCTTGAGTAAGGGGCAGAAGAAATACCACGGTTGCTTACCATCCATACTGTTCCGCTTATATCGGGAATCATCTGGAAAATTGAGTCAGACAAAAGTCCGTTTTCTGAGTTAAAATTAAAGATGGTTGTATCGGCAAAGTTGTTTTTTATATCTGTACGCAAAAGACTTATACCTGTACCAGTACAAATCCAGAAGGCTCCATCCTTGTCGTTTGTGATTTTAAAAACTACGTTACCCGCAAGTCCTGTAGAACCAGAATACTTTTGAACCAGCTTATTGTCTTTAAGAATATAAACGCCGTCTCCGTCTGTTCCTACCCAGATATTACCTTCAGAGTCTTCGTGAAGACACATTATATATTCGTTTACAAAGCCGTCGGCGGAAGTAAAGTTTTTGATTGTTCCGTTTTTGAAAATTACCGAAAGCCCGGTAGTTGTTCCTACATACAGGTCTCCGTTTGTTGCTTCCAGTGAAACTCGGGTTTTATTGCCTGCAATGCCATCATCAATTGTCCAGTTTACAATACCATTTTTTGTTACTCTTACCTGAGCCGGGGCAGTGTAGCAGTTAACAAGCAGGTCACCGTTTTGTGCAAGTGCAATGTGTCTGATTCGTGTGTTACTGCAAAACTGTGTTGCTTCGTTTTCAACGCGTGTTTCGCCATCCTTGTAGCATTGAAGTCCTTCGTCGGTTCCAACCCAGACATTGCCGTTTTTGTCTTCGCAGATTGCATTTACACCTGTGTTTAAAAGTGTCATGCGGAATTTTCCGGGGCTTATTTTTCCAATACCTTCGGAGTCTGTAGTTACCCACAAGTTTCCTTCGCGGTCTTCAAACAATCCGTTTATGGTGCTGTTCATAATAGATTTTGATCCGCCGTAGGTTGTATAAGTACCATTGTTGCAGATTACAATTCCTTTTTGTGTTCCAAACCAGATTGTTCCGTATTTATCAAAATAGATTTTATAAACAGGGGTGTTATCAAGGAAGGTTCCCGATTCTATGTGAGTAATTTTTCCATTTGAAAATTTGATGATTCCTTTTTCGCTAAGACCAATCCAAAAGTCTCCGTTTGGATCCTGCGAAATACAGGAAACTGTAAAGTCTCCAATTTCGTCAAGCTGTGTAAAGCGCTCAAAAGCTCCGTCTGCATAATAGTACAGTCCATGGTTTGCAGAGGTAACCATCCAGATTTTGTCGGCCGTATCTCTATAAAGCTGCGAAACAAGAACAAAATCCTGCTCCTGTCCACCGTTGATTTTTGGAGATACAATCATGTTGCCAGGCGTTACATAAACTATACCGCTTGCAGTTCCAATCCAGATATTGTGTGATTTATCTTCGGCAAAAGCACGAATGGAATTATTAGGAAGTCCGTTATCTATAGAATAAGAGTTTGTACTGTCCTTGCCGATTTTCTGGGCACCTTCATCGTTAGAACCTACCCAGATGTTTCCCTGTGAATCCTGGAAAATTGAGCGCGCAGAAATAAAAGAATAGTCTTTGTTTGAATATTTGTTTATAGTTTCAAATTCATAGCCGTCAAAACGAACCAGTGCCTCGTAGCTTCCAAAGTACATAAAACCATCAGGTGACTGAATTACATCCGAAAGCGTATTGCTAGGAAGACCATCGTTAGAAGTCCAGGTTCGGGTTACATAATTATCGAGCTCAGAAAATTGAGCGTATACATTTACCGTAAGAAAAAAGAATGATAAAATAAATGATATATATTGAAGTGTTCTTTTCATAAGCACAGTATATACTACACAAAACTTTTTTACAAGAAAATCATAGGGGTTTTCTCTTATGCGTTTAATCTGCGGTCCAATGGCAACAATTTCTCATCCGGCATTTCGTATTCTGCTAGAGCAGTTTGGCGGCTGCGATGAATATTTTACCGAGATGATTAATGCAGGAACGCTTCTTACCGGCGGACAGTTTGAAAGTTATTATATAAATCCCGCTCCAGTACCCCAAAAAATAGTGTGGCAGCTAACGGGGCATGATGCGGAACATATGGTTGAGGCAGCACGCAGGTTATGTGAGCTTCCCGGAATTGGCCTTGATTTGAATATGGGTTGTTCTGCTCCCGATATTTATAAGTATGGGGCAGGCATTGCCTGGATGCTCAAGGATATTGAAGAAACAAGACAGATGGTCAGAGATGTACGAGCGGTTGTTCCACAAGGTAAGCGTCTTAGCGTAAAACTCAGACTTGGTGATGATAATTTTACCGATGACGGATTTTTTTCGTTTACAGATATGCTTGCGGGTGAGGGCGTGGAACTTTTAACGCTTCATCCAAGGACTAAAAAGGAAAAGCTCGTGCGTTCGCCGCGTTATGCCTACTGCCAGCAGCTTGCCGAACGTTATAAAGGGCGCGTGAGTATTTATTTGAACGGGAATGTAAAAGACAAAGCAAGTTTTGAAAATGCAGTTGCCGCGTGCCCGGATGTTGCCGGTGTGATGATTTCAAGAGCCGCAGTGCAAAAGCCTTGGATATTTAGAGAGCTGGTTGGTGAAGCGGCCCTTCGAGAGCCTCATGGACCGCAGGAGATAGACATGCTCCAGCTCGCCCTTGACTACATCAAAAACATCCAGCTCTATCAGCCTCCTGAATTCTGGAAAACCCGGTTGCAGCGTTTTTTTACATACTACGCGCAGAATTTTAAGTTCAGTCACTATGCCCAGACTCAGTTTATAAATGCCCACGACATTCCCGACCTTGAAAGCCGCCTGAATGATTTTTTTGAAAAGTGCCCGGAGGAGAGATTTCAATCTATTATTGATTTCTAACTATATTACTGTTAAAATAAAGCATTATTTAAGGAGTGATGATTATGAAAAAGTTTTTGATTTTTGTAAAACGCATCGGTTCTGTTCTTTTTGTCTGCTTATTCTCTTTAGCACTTTTTTCGTGCTCGGGACTTTTGCAAAAAGAAAGCGACAATGGTTATGTTTCGTTTGATGTTCCTGTAGATGCTTTATTTAATCAAATTAATTCATCACGCTCAATAGATTCAACACGAATTGCATATTGTACTTATCGTATGGATATTTCAATTATTGGAAATAAATACGAGGTTTCAAAATCAACAACTCTTACAGCCGATGATAAAAATCTTTCGGTAAGGTTTGACAAAATTCCTGTTGGAAAAAAGGTTTATGCAGTTGCAAAGGTTTATGAAGTTGTAGAAGAAAATGGAACTAAAAATGAAAACCTTTTGATGTACGGAAAATCAGAAACAAAAAAAATCAAAGCAGGTTTAACATTCCTTAAATTAAATATTTATAATTATCTGAACGAATTTCAGTTTACACTTACAATTTCTTTTTCTGATGTTTCAAGTGATGAACTTGAAGAGGTTGTAAACAATCTTATTATAAGCGCAGTTCCTGCCAATTCAAATGAAGGTCGTGCAATTACCGACGCCGGCAGCGATAAATATAAGCTCTATGAAGCGCTGTCAAATCCTTTTTCTGATTCTTCACAGTTTTATTGCAACGGCCACGACGAAAAATTAAAAATCAGCCTTGATAAAGCAAGCAAAAAACTCACTGTGTCCGGCACAATGGCAATTCCAGTAAATGAAGATGCCCCTGACTCCAAAGGAAAAGAAATCATGCTTGTTGCCAGCATGTATAAAAATCAAAATAATTCTTTAAAACCAAAGCTCTTCGGCAAATCGCAGAACATCATCCCGGAAAAGGGCAAACAGTTTGACGCAGCAATTACAGTTAAAAAACTGAATGTTTTGGATACGCCAATGGTGACATATAGTAAAATAACTGATACTGATTATTCAATTAACCTGGACAATAAAGCTTTAGAACAGCATATGTCAAATAATAATTATTGTTTTGATGATGAGGGGAATATATATTTTATTAATCATAATGAAAATGAATATGAAATTATTTGCAGCAATCATTCTGATGTTTTAATTTTTTCACAAATATCTCCTCAAGGTATAACATATGATAATGTTACTAAGAAGTTTTATTTGTACCAGATTAATGAAGCTACATTATCACTTTGGGATGTTTCAAATGAAATAAATAATTGGAATACACAAGATTTTAATTCTAATTCTAAAAACATTAACTATGTAGAACAGAATACAATCCTTTCAAGTTTTTCTCATACACACATAGCTATACATAATAATATTTTATACGATATAGGACAAAATAGTTACGGCTGGGGAGATATTAGACTTGTCATTCTTGATTTAACTACAGTTCCTGACAATGGGTTGATTACACCAACAAATGTCATTGATTTAGTTTCTCTTACTGGTTTTACTGTATTTGAATCTATGGAACAAAAATATTTATCTGTTACCGATATGGTTTTTGTTGATAACGATTTATATTTGCTTTTGAAACAAAAACTTAATGTATTTCATGGAGCAGGAAGTGGTATAGAGACATTTGGTTTTTATTTTCACGGAGCCCTTATTAAATATAATATTACAAGTGGACAGATTGAAAAAACTATGGGGTGGGTAGACAGTCCGATTAATTTACCTGCACATTATATTTATGGAGGGGATTATGATTCAATTATCTATAAAGATAGAGCAAAAACTCTCCCATGTATGATATATGCTGATCCTGTTAAAACTGATCCATTGTCTAATAATAAAAAAATTGCTGATTTATTTCCGAAATTTTATGTTCCTGTAAATGAAGATGACACAATTCATTTTTTTGGACCTCAAAAAATTCTTGCAATCAAACCAAAGAAGCTGATTATTGCTGATGAAGGCTATGCTTTTTATGCAGATGAAAATGATGCAATCCGTTATAAAAATGTTAATAGAGTTGTTACTATAGATTTAGAAAAGTTCTCTGCTACAGTGTCTAATACAAATGAAAAATTTGATTCTGAAAGTAATGATGATTTTAAATCTAGTGCATTTGCTTCAAGTGACAGTGTACTGGAACCTGGTGCAACGTATTATATACAAAATAATTCGGCATTTGAAGAAGACTGGGTAAAAGCATATATCCCACACGGCGAAGACTAATGCCTCTAATCTCCGTCTGTATTCCAGTTTACAATACCGAGCCATACCTGCTGCAATGTTTGCGCTCGGTTATTACTCAAAGTTTTGCGGACTTCGAAATTATTGTTGTAAGTGATTCAAGCCGTGGAAAAGACGGGCAAGGAAGAAGTGCAAAAAAAATAGTTCGGCTGGCTCAAAAAGAATGTAATGCCTTTCGCAAACAGAATAAGCTTTCAAAACTAAAAATCCATTTTGTTGAACACAGAGAAAACCGTGGCATTCTTGAAGTTCGTCGAACATTATGTTATGAAGCGCACGGACAGTATATTTGTTTTGTTGACAGTGATGATGAGCTGGAGCAGGGGGCGTTGAATTTATTGACAGGGCCCTTCGAGAGCCTCAGGGACCCCGCTTTTTCCAGTGATCACGCAGACATCATCCAGGGAAAATCTACTTCCGGCATTTTTGATGAAAAAGGGAACTTTATTCCGTCTGCGCAAAATCGTTATGACAAGATTACAATTGGTGAGCTTACCGAACATCAGATTTTTCACGAATGGGTAACAAGTGGAAATGTTTTAGGGGTCTTATGGTCTAAGCTTATAAAACGACAACTGCTTGTAAAGGCTTTTGAAAATATACCATATTCAGAATGCAATTTTGCCGAAGATTATCTTATTTCATTTTTTGTAATGCAGTCTGCAAAATCTTATATTGGAATTGACAAGAATGTTTATCGCTATCGTATAACAAGCGGTGTAAGTTCTGCCCGTAAGATTGACTCTCTTCATAAATGGGAAATGGTCTGCTCCACAGCAAGCGTTTTTACAGTAATATCACAATGGCTCAAGTCAAACCAGCCAAAAACTCAAATCACACCAGAAGAAGTTGACTGCATCCGCCGAAAAACTGCCGCCTACCTTGCAAACAACCTCAGGCAAATGAAAGAAACCGTAATCCCCGAACTCCAGCCCGCCGCCCGCCAGATGCTTTGTGAATATTGGGTGGAGCATTTTGTAGAGACGGTAGAATTGCAAACAAATTAAATTTATGTTAATCTCAACAAATACAACTAAAAATGCCCGGGCGGCACGTTCCCTGTGAGATGCCCTGGCGAAAAAATCAAAAACGGCCCACGCCAGAGTCGTAAGGAGATACAAATGGCAAATAACGAAAAAGACACACACGTATGTACCCTGGACAAAATTATCAGCTTGTGTAAAAGACGAGGCTTTGTTTATCAGGCTTCAGAAATCTACGGAGGCCAGGCAGGTGCATGGGACTATGGTCCGCTCGGTGTAGAGTTCAAACGAAATATTCAGAATGAATGGTGGCACTACATGACTCAGCTTCATGATGATGTAGTTGGTCTTGATTCTGCAATTTTCCAGCATCACACAACCTGGAAGGCTAGTGGCCACGTTGATCACTTTTCTGACCCTATGGTTGACTGTATTGAATGTAATGCACGTCACCGCGCCGATAAACTTATTGAAGACTTTGTAGCAGCTAACCCCGAAATTAACCCGGGAAAACCTGTTGATACAATGACCCACGATGAAATGAAAGCTTTCATCGACGCAAACATCAACTGTCCAACTTGTGGTTCTAAAAACCGTAAATATACTGCAGTCCGCGAATTCAACCTTATGTTCAAAACATATCAGGGTCCAATTGCAGACGACAGCCATTTGATTTATCTTCGTCCTGAAACATGTCAGGGTATTTTCACAGACTTCAAGAACATCGTTCAGTCTAACCGTATGAAAGTCCCATTTGGTGTTGCTCAGGTTGGTAAATCATTCCGTAACGAAATCATCTTTAAGAACTTTATTTTCCGTACATGTGAATTTGAACAGATGGAAATGGAATACTTCTGTAAGCCTGGAACTGAAGACGAGACATTCGACCGCTGGAGAAAAGACCGCT
>JAFZLJ010000071.1 GCA_017551545.1 Treponema sp.
GTGAAGAAATGGCACATCCAAATGCACGCTTTACAGCTCCTGCTAAGCAGTGTCCATGTATTGCTCCAGAATGGGAAAACCCAGAAGGTGTACCAATTTCTGCAATCCTCTTTGGTGGACGCCGCCCTTCTACTGTACCTCTCGTACATCAGGCTCGCAACTGGAATCACGGTGTATTCTTGGGCTCTATCGTAGGTTCAGAAATCACTGCTGCTTCTACAATCAACCCTGAAGAAGTTGGTAAGATCCGCCGTGACCCATTCGCAATCATTCCATTCTGTGGATACAACATGGGAGACTATTTCCAGCACTGGGTAAACGTAGGTGCTAAGGCAGATCAGGACAAGCTTCCTAAGATCTTCTACGTAAACTGGTTCCGCAAGGACGAAAACAATGCAGACCTCCCAGGCGGATTCATGTGGCCAGGATACGGTGATAACAGCCGTGTACTCGCCTGGATCTTCGACCGCTGTGACGGTGTTGACAACTATGTTGATACTCCAATCGGTTATATGCCAAAAGAAGGTGCTTTGAATACTGACGGTCTTGCAGACTACTATAAGAAGACTCTCCCAGAGATCCTCAAAGTAGATGTAGAAGGCTGGAAGAAAGAAGTTAAGGATATTCGTGAAAACCACTATCCTAAGTTCGGAAAGCATCTTCCTAAGGAACTCAACGAGATTCTTGATGATTTGGAATCACGCTTGAATAAAGCATAATTGCTCTGCGGTTCCTGAGGTTCTCGAAGGGCCCTTCCCTTCGACAAGCTCAGGACAAGCTAAGCTCAGGGACCCTTTTGATGACATGATCCCGCTCAGAAATGGGCGGGATTTTTTTTATCTTCCTTGTGATGTGTAATTGGCGGCAATCCAGTTTTTGTAGTCACTACGTTCGCTTCGCTCACTACCAAGTTTGCTACGCAAACTTGCGCTATCTATTCTCATAGTTCTTTACAACCCACTGTTTATATGAACCATTTAGAATATTGTTAATCCAGTCGCTGTTTTTAAGATACCATTTTACTGTTGCAAGAAGGCCCTGTTCAAAGGTCATTTTGCGTTCCCAGCCAAGTTCTTTTTTGATTTTTGTACAGTCTATGGCATAGCGCTTGTCGTGACCAGGACGATCTTTTACGTAAGTAATTGTTTTTTCAATTTCATCTACAGGTTTTCCAAGTTCGGCTGCTGTAAGTTCAATTACTTTATGAAGAAGCTTAATGTTCTGCCATTCGTTTTCGCCGCCGATGTTATATTTTTCACCGGTAACTCCCTTGTTTACAATGAGCCATACTGCGCGGTTATGATCTTCTACATAAATCCAGTCGCGGATATTGTCGCCTTTACCGTAAACAGGAAGATTTTTTCCGTCACAGATATTGCTTATCATAAGTGGGAGCAATTTTTCAGGGAACTGATATGGTCCGTAGTTGTTTGTACAGTTGCTGAGTGTAATTGGAAGACCGTATGTGTGAAAGTATGCCATTACAACATGATCGCTGCTGGCCTTGCTTGATGAATACGGGCTGCGTGGATCATAAGGAGTGTCTTCGCGGAAGTAACCGGTTTCTCCAAGAGAACCATAAACTTCATCTGTAGAAATATGATGGAAAAGAACGTCGTCGCGGATTGTACCGTCTTCCTTTTTCCAGTAGTTACGGGCAACATCAAGAAGTGTGAATGTTCCCATAACGTTTGTTTTCATAAATGTTTCAGGACCAAGAATTGAACGGTCTACGTGGCTTTCTGCAGCAAAGTGAATTACTGTATCAATGTCATACTGCTTGAAAATGCGCTCAATCTGTGGTCTGTCGCAAATGTCTACTTTTTCAAAGAAATAGCGCTTGCCGGCAAATTTTGCTTCTACATCTGCAAGGCTTTCGAGGTTTCCGGCATAGGTAACGCAGTCTACGTTTACTACAATTCCGTCAAAATTAGCATCGCCAAAAAGATTTCCTTCGGCAGAGCTCATTCCAAAAAGATAATGAATGAAGTTTGAACCAATAAATCCGGCACCACCGGTAATTAAGATATTTTTAAGTTTACGCATGAATGTTACCTCCAATATGGTAGACCTAAAAATTGCCTTCGCAATTTTTTTAACGGTCTGCTATTTAACACCGGCCGCCAGCGGCCTTACACACCATTTTCCTTCTTTATCAAAATATTTTCCGTTAGGGTCAAAGGCAGGATGTTTTCCGTCTTTTTCGCTGAGCAATGGGGTAAGACCAGGAGCTACACTTGCCCAGTCAATATTTATTACAGGATCGTTCCACATAAGACCGCCCTCACCTTTCGGGTCATAAAAATCGGTACACTTATAGGCAAAAACGGCACTGTCGCTCAAAACATAAAAGCCGTGAGCAAAGCCCTGAGGAACATAAAATTCATTCTGCTTTTCGCTGTCTAAAATTACACCGTGATATTTTCCAAAGGTTGGAGAACCACAGCGGATATCAACTGCAACATCATAAACACGGCCGCTTACTGCACGAACAAGCTTTCCCTGTGGATGCTGTGTCTGGAAATGAAGTCCACGGAGAACTCCTTTTGTAGAAGCGCTTTGATTATCCTGAACAAATTTCATTGTAAGTCCGGCAGCAAAGAAATCACGTTCGCTGTAAACTTCAAAAAAGTAACCGCGGGCATCACCGAAAACCTTTGGCTGTATTTCGTAAAGGCCTTCTATTTTTGTTCCGTCTGCCGAAAAACATTCTTTAAATTCAAATGACATTATATACTCCTGGATTGCTTCGCTTCGCTCGCAATGACGGTCATTGCGAGGAGCGTAGCGACGTGGCAATCCACTTAATTTCCAGCTATAAATTCCAGATATCTACCGTAATCTGTCTTATAGCCCTTTGCAAGCTCAAGCAGCTGGTCCTTTGTAAGCCAGCCGTTTTTGTATGCAATTTCTTCTATACAAGATACATATAATCCCTGGCGCTTCTGGATTGTAGCAATAAAGTTGCTTGCTTCAAGAAGTCCGTCGTAAGTACCGGTGTCGAGCCATGCCATACCACGACCAAGCTTTTCTACCTTAAGCTGCTTGCGGTCAAGATATTCGTTGTTTACAGAAGTAATTTCAATTTCGCCGCGGGCACTAGGCTTTACATTTGCAGCAATGTCTACAACTTCGTTTGTATAAAAGTAAAGACCTGGAACTGCATAGTTTGATTTTGGATTTGCAGGTTTTTCTTCAATTCCAAGAGCGTTTCCGTTCTGATCAAACTCTACAACACCATAAGCTGTAGCGTCTTTTACATAATATCCGAATACTACGCTCTTTTTTTCTGTTTCTACAGTCTGGCGGGCACGTTTAAGAGTCTGAGTAAAGCTCTGTCCGTAGAAAATATTATCACCAAGAACAAGGGCAACATCATCATTACCAATAAATTCACGGCCTACAATAAAGGCATCTGCAAGTCCGCGTGGCTGCTCCTGTACTTTATAAGAAAATTTCATTCCAAGCCAGGCTCCGTCACCAAAAAGCTCTTCAAAAAGAGGAAGATCACGAGGTGTACTGATAATCAATACTTCGCGTATTCCTGCAAGCATAAGTACGCTCAAAGGATAATAAATCATAGGCTTATCATAAAGCGGAAGAATCTGCTTTGAAACTGCTTTAGTAATAGGATAAAGACGTGTTCCACTTCCACCGGCAAGAATAATACCTTTCATAAATGTGCCTCCAAAAATATATACATAAATATTCTAGCACATTTTTTGCTTTTTCGCTATACTATTGCTTTCGGAGAAACGGAGGCATTTTATGGGTGGCATTTTTGGTGTTGCTTCAAAATCAGACTGTTCTTTAGACTTATTTTTTGGTGTAGATTATCATTCTCACTTGGGAACAAGACGCGGCGGACTTGCTGTTTATTCAGAAGAAGGACGTTTTGAGCGCTCAATTCATAACATTCAGAACTCACCGTTCCGTACAAAATTTGAAAACGACATTGAAGAAATGCACGGTCATCTTGGAATCGGTTGTATAAGTGATTATGAGCCGCAGCCTCTGCTTGTAAACTCTCATCTTGGAAGCTGGGCAATTACAACTGTAGGAATTGTTACAAACAAGGACGAGCTTGTAAAAGAAGTACTTGATTCAGGCTACACACACTTCCTTGAAATGAGTGGTGGTGAAATTAACCAGACAGAGCTTATCGTTGCCCTTATAAATCATGAAAAAACAATTGTTGACGGAATTAAATATGTTCAGAGCAAAATAAAAGGTTCTATTACAATGCTTGTTCTTACCAAAGACTGCATTTATGGAGCACGAGACCGCCTTGGACGCACCCCTCTTCAGATTGGTAAAAAAGACGGTGCTTACTGTCTTTCTTTTGAAAACTTTGCTTATGTAAATCTTGGATATACAGACTGCCACGAGCTTGGACCTGCAGAAATCGTTAAACTCACTGCAGATGGATATGAAGTGCTCCAGCAGCCTGGTAAAGAAATGAAAATCTGTACCTTCCTTTGGATTTACTACGGCTACCCTACTGCAAGCTATGAAGGCGTAAATGTTGAATCAATGCGCTATAACTGCGGAAAATATCTTGCAAACCGCGACAAGGGTTCTGTTGAACCTGATATTATTGCAGGTGTACCTGATTCTGGTACTGCACATGCAATTGGTTATGCCAACGAAAGCGGTCTTCCTTTTGCACGTCCTTTCATTAAGTATACTCCGACATGGCCACGTTCATTTATGCCTACAAACCAGGAACAGCGAAACTTGATTGCACACATGAAGCTTATTCCTGTTCAGTCGCTTATTAAAGGTAAAAAGATTCTTTTGATTGATGACTCTATTGTACGCGGAACACAGCTTAGAGAAACTACAGAGTTCCTTTATAATTCAGGTGCAAAGGAAGTTCACGTTCGCCCTGCTTGCCCGCCGCTGCTTTTTGGATGTAAATATCTGAACTTCAGCCGCTCTAAGAGTGAAATGGATTTGATTACACGACGAATCATCAAGCAGTTTGAAGGCGACAATGTAACTGATGAAGTTTTAAGAGAATATGCAAACCCTGATAGTCCAAAGTATGCTGCAATGCTTGAAGAAATCAGAAAGCAGCTGCACTTTACAACACTGCGCTATCACCGTCTTGATGATATGCTTGATAGCACAGGGCTGGATCATTGTAAGCTTTGTACATACTGTTGGGATGGCCGAGAGTAATTAGAGTCTGACAATAAACGGTTGTGCAGGCAGTCCGTTTTTAGAATACAGCGTTACAAATTCAGGACAGTTGGTCCACAGATAGCGGAGCTCTTTTACAGGGTATCCGCTTTCTTTTATCTGCTGAGGGATTTCAACTTCTACAGTATCTGCGCCCACTACATTCCCTTTGGCTTTTATGTGCAAGCTGTCTGGTCCTGCAAATGGAGTTTTATCATCTTTGCGGCAGACAAAGTACAAGCCCTGAACACCGACAAGCTCTGAATTATTCATTATAACTTCCTGATCAAAGCTGATTGTCACTTTATCTGCAGTAACCTTATAATCTTTCATAACCGGAGCAGGTGGATAATTCTTGCCATAAGCTAAACGCAAAGCCTCGTGCGCGGCACGTTCTCCAACAACGATTTTATCTTCGGGGTGAAGGTCGTTCCACTCGCCGGCGTCTACTAAAGATGCAAGAGCAGCATTCTTTACAAGAGCTACTCCATCGGCCTGTGCCTTACGCAGCCATGCCCAGTCTTCAGGGAAGTTACGCTGCTCGTCCTTGTAGCCGTCGCCCCACTTTGGAAGCTGAACTACAACAACAGGCATATTCTTTGGTGCATAAGTAAATTTCTGGCGCCAGGTTGCAATCATTGTACTTAAGAGGTCGGCATATTCAAACGAACCCCATGTATTAGATTCACCCTGATACCACAAAGCTCCGGCAACTGCATAATTAAAAGCAGGGGCAAGCATTGAATTATAAAGTGCTGTAGGCTGCCATTCAAAGAAAGTTCCACCAGGAGCAGAAGGAGCATCGCAGGCAGTTCGTTTTTTCCATTCACCGTCAAGGCTTAGACGTTGCTTGGAATTAAAGATGGCATAAGTTTTATCTTCGTAAAAACGGATTGGAGTCTGATTAGTTTTGACTACACGGACTGTAATTGTATTTTTTCCGGGATGAAGAACATCCTTTGGAATTATATATCTTCTTGGAGGATAGCAGTAAGGTGTTTCGCCGCAAAAAACTCCGTTTACCCATGCCTTGTCTGATTCAACAATTACGCCAAGCCAGAGTCTTATATCTTCATTCGGCATTGTAAGGGCAGCAAGCTCTGCAGAAGAAATATCTATTTCTTTTTTGAACCAGCAGACTCCGCCTTCTTTAAGATCATAAAAATTATTCGGAATAAAACAAGTTTCCCAGCTGCTGTCATTGCTGATTTCTTCAAATGAAAGTGATTCCCAATGTTCCTTAAGGCCTGTATCTGCGGCTTCAAGATTTTTAAACCATTCAGCATTTGCCCTCTGCTCACGTTCCTGCTGCTCTTTAACTGCACCAGGCTTTCTCCACTTTTCAAGCAGATCAATATAGTTAGTCTTTCCTAACTGCTTTAATGATTCTTCACTCATCCATGAAGTAATCGGTGAACCACCCTGACTTGCATTTATAATTCCAACAGGTACGCCAAGCTCCTGCTCAAGATAACTTGCAAAAAAGTATGCAGTTCCGCTCATCTGTGCAATAGTTTCAGGGGAAGCACAAATCCAGGTCGGGTTTTCTACAGAATCTTTTGGGCCGTCATAAGAAAAAGTAATTGGCACAGTAATCATGCGGATATTATCATTTTTAGGAAGCTTCATTCTGTGCGGATAGCTGAAGCGAAGACGATCCATAGGAAGCTGTGCATTTGACTGGCCTGAGTTTACCCATACTTCACCAACCCAGACATCTTTAAAAGTTACGGTATCGCTGCCAGAAGTGAGTTTAAGTTCAAAAGGGCCGCCTGCTTCACCGGGATTAAATTCAATTTTCCAGCGGCCGTCTGACTGAGCAGTTGCCTTTGCTGTAGTGTCTCTGAAAGAAAGAGAGACCTCTCCTTGTGCACCATCACCAAAAATGCAGTTTACAGTATTACGCTGCAGAACCATTCCGTCTGCATAGATTCCTAAGACCTTAATCATAATTATATCTTTCCGTTTTCTTTAAGGATTTGCTCAACAAACTCTACCATTTCATAAACAAGTGCATCGCAATGAGGCTTTCTTTCGCCGCCATGTTCTGCATTTACGCGCAGGAGGTCTGCACAGTTTACCATGCCGTCATGTTTTTCTTTGAAAAAATCAACAAGACGTTTTGTTGTAGCGTTATCATCTACGCCGTAAAGTCCAAGCACCATAAGAGCGCCTGTAATTACACCGCAGGTTCCGCCGGATTTCATGCCAAGACCAAAGCAGGCACCCATTTTATAGGCAAGCTCGTCGGCAATTCCGGCATCCTTATTGAAAGACATTAAAACAGACTGCGCGCAATTGTGATGTGGTTCAACAATTGCACGTATTTCTTTTGCTCTATCAAGATATTTGCTCATATTATACCCCTATACTTATAGAAGTATTCTAGCACACTTTTTTTGCACTGTCATCGTCGATTACACCATCATGCGTAATACTGTGCCTGCGCATTCCAAAGCTCGCTGTACAAACCTTTGTTAGACATGAGCTTGTCGTGACTGCCCTGCTCTATAATCTTACCTTCGTCAAAGACAATGATGTTATCGCAGAAGCGGCATGACGACATTCGGTGACTGATGTATATAGAAGTCTTACCTTCTACCATCTGATCAAAGCGCTGATAGATTTCGTATTCAGCAACCGGGTCAAGTGCGCTGGTTGGCTCGTCCATTATTACAAATGGTGCGTCCTTGTAAAGGGAACGTGCAATTGCAATTTTCTGAGCTTCTCCACCACTTATTTCTACACCGTTTTCGTCATCATACTGGTAAAGCGGAGTGTCCAGGCCTTTTTCCATTTTGGCAAGTCGCTCTGCAAATCCGGCAGACTCAAGACATTTAATTGCGCGGTCACGGTCATAATCAACATTGCCGGCAACATTTTCGCCCAGAGGGAAACTGAATAAATTGAAATCCTGGAATACAATTGCAAAAAGCTTTGCGTATTCTTCGTTGTCGTAATAGCGGATATCTACACCGTTGAGCAGAATCTGTCCTTCAGTTGGTTCATACAGTCGGCACAGGAGTTTGATGAAAGTTGTCTTACCCGCACCGTTTTTTCCTACAACTGCATTTTTTGTACCAAGAGTGATTTTCTGGTTTACATGGCGCAGTGCCCAGGTCTCTGCATTTGCATACTTGAACGAAACATCACGGAATTCAATTTCGAAAACATTGTCATCGCGCTTTTCTGTAGGGATTGTTCCGTCGTAGCGCTTGTTCTTAATTTCCATATAATCATAGAAGAACGAAAGATAACGGCTTTCCATTTTAAGACTAACAAAGTTATCAGAGATTCCTGTAATGCTTTCTACAAGCTTGGTGTAGCTTGAAACATACATAATACATTTACCGGTACTGATCAAACCAAATACAGCCTTGAGTCCGACAAAGACATAGCTTGCAAGCTGCATAAAGGCCTGAGAAACAATCGGAACCATAGAAATCTTAAGGCTCTTGTTTATCCAGGCATTTCCTTCGGCTTCGAGCTTGTCGTTTGTTTCCTGAACGCGCTTTGTCATGAGCTTTTGCATTTTGTAAAGACGGATGTACTTACCGATTGAGTAGTCAAAAATCAAACTGAACCAATAACCAAAGTATCTGTTATAAGAAACGTTCTTTTCAAAAAACTCCATCTGAAGCTGAGAAGCTTTTTTGTTTGTCTTGTAAGACATGATTACGTGAACGGCAAGAACGACAACCATGATTGTAAAGCTGTACCATTGGTTCAGGAAGTAACCAAGTCCTGTCAGAGCGCCTGTTTCAGAAGCGGCACGTGGAATGAACAGAGGAACAAGCAGCACAAGCGAATAAACAATGGTAGAAATCTTTTCTATCAGGCCTGCAAGATTATCAATAAAACCTCTGATATCGCCGCCGGCAGTCATTCCGTCCTTTGCTTTTTTATACATATCAAGGGTTTCGTGCTTTTCAAGAATATCAAAATCAAGATCCATAGTTTTATCTACGAGCATCTTGTTGATTTTCTGAGTAAGCTCGTGCTTTTTAACCCAGTTGATTAATTCAAGCCCCCAGCGGATAAGGACGAGGACAGAATCGATAATGAGCATTGTGAGGACGTTTTTGAAAATTGATTCAAAGGAATCCATTCTGAAAAGTCCATCAAGAATGAGGCTCGAAAAATAAATTGAAACAAAAGGCTGTCCCGAAGCAATGAGCTTAACGATAAGAACAAAGGTTATGTAGCCTGGAACAATTTTATGTACAAGATTTAATACCTTTCTTATAGTGCTTATATTATTTTTTTTCATAGTATACTCCATTTATTTTGGGTATAGGGGATAGTAAATAGGGGATAGTTTATTAACTCCCCTGTTTACTATTCCCTATTTACTATTCCCTGTTCCCTGTTCTTTGTAGTAATGGCTCTGGATATCAAAAATCTCACGATACTTGCCGCCGTTTTTCATAAGCTGATCGTGACTTCCTTCTTCTACAATCTGCCCGCCATCAAGAAACAGAATGCGGTCACAGAACTTTGTACTTGCAAGTCTGTGCGAAATAAACACGGCAGTTTTTTTGTCTGCCAGCTGATTGTATTCTTCGTAGATGCGGCTTTCGGCAATAGGGTCAAGGGCGCTTGTAGGCTCGTCAAGAATGAGCATTGGTCCGTCCTTGTACATTGCCTTTGCAAGAAGAAGCTTTTGTGTTTCACCACCGGAAAGAACAACTCCTTTTTCATCAAGGGTCTGAGTAATGTAGGTCTCTTCTTTTTTGGCAAGAGTATTAACCTTTTCAAGAAGGCCTGCTTTTTTAAGACATTCCTCGAGTTTCTTTTTATCGGCATCCTGAGGTTCACAGCCGCACACGTTTTCTGCAATAGAAAGTGCAATCGGTGAAGTATCCTGGAAGAGGACGCTAATCATATCCTGGTATTTTTCTACACCAATGTCGTTTATGCTTTTTCCGTCAATTAAAATCTCGCCGCTAGTCGGTGGGTAAAGTCCGCACAAAAGCTTAACGATTGTTGTTTTACCGGCTCCGTTATTTCCAACAAGTGCAATTTTTTCGTCTGCATTTATTTTGAAGCTTACGTTTGTAAGAACAGGTTTTTCGCTGCCTTCGTAAGTAAAGCTGACGTTGCGGAATTCGATGGATGGAGCAGCGCGCCCTTCGACAGGCTCAGGGACCGCGTCGGTGGTTGATCTTTCAAACACATCCTTCTGATTCATAAACTCATGATAATCATTGAACTGATGACTAGCATCGCGAAGGTTTGCAAAGTGCATTGAAACGTCGTAAATATACTGAGAAAAACTTGCAATGATTCCCAGATATACAGTAAAGGTTGCAGCATCAATCTGGCCGGTCAGAACCTTGTGAATCAAAAGTGTATAGGCAAGCCAGTCGCGCGCAAAGTTAAAGGCTGTATCAGAAATTGTCGGATAATACCATTTGAGCTGATAGTTGTAACGGAACTTTTTGTAAGTATTAATCATCAAATCAAAATGATAATCAAAAAGTCTTTTAAGACCAAAAATCCTGATATCCTTTCCGGCACTTATGTTCATGCTGTTGCGTTCATAATAGTTCATTTTGCGCCATGGCTCAGAAAAACTTTCGCGGTGGTTGTCACCAAACTTTACAGCATGATTACGAATTAAAACATCGGCAACAAACATGCCCAGAGTGATTGCAAGGATTCTCCAGTCAAGAATAAAAATCACAGTCCCATAGCTGAAGATTCCAAGAACAATTGTAACAAGATGAATTGAAAGTGTAGAAACTTCTTCAGCACCCTCGTAGTTACTGCTTACACCCTGAACTCCCTTTCCCATAATCTTTTGCTTTGGCTGAGGTTCAATATTCAGATAGTCAGTGTTGATTGCCTTTTTGATAAAGTTCAGCATAAAAACGCTGATTCTGTTGTAGGTATGCTTCATCTGCATTTTCTTTTCGCAGAACATTTTGATTCCCGAAAAGACACACATAATGCCAACAGCAATTCCAATGTACTCAAGAAAGATTTTTACACTTCGGCTTGTAATACCCTTGATTGCCATTGCAGGAATGAGCGTATTAACAAAAGGCAGTGCCACCGAAATGATGATGTACACAATCACAAGCGGAATAGCCGTCGGATAGCGTTTGAACATAGCCTTGTAGATAATAAACGCGTTCTGAAAAATATTATTTCGCTTAGTTTTTTGAGCGTTTTTCATAACCTTACAAAACCCCCTTAATTTTATTATGGGTGAAATATATCATAAAAAAAGTGCCATCTGGCGGGATGTGCACGAAATGTAAATTTTAGTGCATGAATTGTATACAGGAGGGGAAAGTCTTCCCCTCGCTCCAACCTGTGGTAGTTTCGACAAGCTCAACCACCACAGTTTTCCGCTACCCCTTCGCCTAGGGGCAAAGCCCCTAAAACCCCGCGAGTTTGCAAGGCAAACTCGTTAGTGAGCGATAGCGAACGTATAACGCCCCCATCTTATAATGGCAGCATCACCTCCGTCGCGAAGATTCCAGGCTCATTTTTTCTATTAACAAATCCGTCGTATTTTTCAGCTATTTTATCTATGCGCCTAAGCCCAAATCCGTGTTCACCAAGCTTTGAAGTAACAAGTTCATTAAGCCGTCTGCGGTGCTTTGCGTTTGTAGAGTTTGAAACCGAAATATAAAGCTGTTCTTTGAAAAGGCCTATGTATATACGGATGAATTTTGCTGGGAGAGTTGGATCTGCCCCGCCCTTTATTTTTTCACACGCTTCGATTGCATTGTCCAGAAGGTTACCGACAATTGCGCATAGATGAACATCGCTTATTTTGAGAGTCTCCGGAACCTTTGCCGTGCAGTTTACTTCTATATTATTTTTGCGTGCAATAGAAACCTTGCTGCTTAAGATTGCATCTAGTCCTACGTTACCCGTGCGGATTGCTATGTCTATGCTGTCCAGGTCCTGCTCAAGAGTGCCAAGGTATGCGTCGAGCTCTTCAAACTTCTGCATTGCAAGCATGGCTTTTATTGACTGAATATGATTGTGGTAGTCGTGTCGCCAGGCGCGCATAGTCTGGTAAATATTTTGAACTTCATCCCGCTGCTTTTTAAGAACGCTGTCCTGAAAATCTGACAATCGTTTGTCATATTTTGATTTGAGAATGAGTATAGTGAGCGTGACAGAGATGAGAACAGAAGCGAGAATCACTATTATTTGCAACCATATATTATTCATATAATCCACATTTCACCATCCAGCAGACATCGTAGATTGCCACGTCACTCACTCCGTTCGTTCCTCGCAATGACGTAGCAGGCGATAAACGCCTCATTCAAAGCTTTGTAGACACCTCGGGCTACCGGGAGCGACTCCCTGTCGTCGAGCACACAATCAGTTCTAGTAATTTTTGAAACATGCTTTAAGTTTACAAGAAGTCCTCGTCTCAAGCAAAAAAAGTTTTTTTCTTCAAAGCCGCTGCTTGCCTGCGAAAAAGAAGATTTCCATTCGCGTTCAAAATCAGAACCTTTCATATAAACATAATGTCCGCGTGCTTCTATATAAATTATTTTTTCAAAAGGAATTCGTTCAAGTTCTGCGCCCTGCCCAAGTACAAAAAAGTCTTCTTCCTGATTTTGTCGTTCAGCATAAATTGTGTCCAAAAGCTCATTCAAAACCTCAGCTTTTACAGGCTTCAAAATATAGCGCACGGCTCCAACTTCATAACCTTCAATCGCATAATCTTTTACACCGGTAACAAAAATCAGCGCAGAATCACAGCCACGGGCCCTGAGTTTTTTTGCAAGCTCCATTCCGTTCAAACCCTTCATCTGAATATCAAAAATCAGAACATCGTAAGGCGCCTTATCTTCACTTTCAAAAAGAAACTGCTCCGCCGAAACATATTCATCAAGCTCCAGCGCACATCCCCGCGCCTCGCCCCACTGGTTTACCAGCGAGCTTTCATATTCGAGTATAACCTTTTCATCTTCACAAATGGCAATCCGAAACATTTTTTTAATTCACAAAACTTTAGTTGTGTCCAAGAAAAATTTACCACTTTTTCTAAAGAATTTCTTCAAAAAACTTCCTCTTTTAACAAATTTTTTTGTTAACTATAGTATAAGAATTTTTATTATACGGAGGCCGTTATGGCAAACAGCATCAAACCGTTCGAGGAGCTCACCCTGGCGGATGATTTTATGTTTTATCAGGTTATGCAGGATGATGAAATCTGCATTGGGGTTCTGGAGCGTCTGCTCAAAATCAAGATTGATCACATTGAGCGGCAGGAGCTCCAGAAAGAAATAAAGCCTTATTATCAGACAAAATACATAAAGCTGGATGTATATGTAAAGAATGATGATAAGATTTATGACATTGAAATCCAGAACGAAGATATGGATGAACTTCCTAAAAGAGTCCGGTATTATCAGTCTATGATTGATTCAAACGAACTTCTAAAAGGTATGGAGTATAGATTGCTGCCGGAAAGCATAATCATATTTATCTGTACGGGAGATCCGTTCGGGAAAGGATTACCTCAATATTCTTTCAAGAATGTCTGTTTAGAAGAAAAAGAACTTATTCTGCAGGATGAATCTACTAAATACTTCTTCAATTCAGATGCCGCAGATAAGGCTACTGATATTGAAATCCGTGCATTTCTTGATTATATTAAGAATAAGAGACCCACTGATAATTTTACAAACACGATTGATTTAGCTGTGAATAAGGTAAAGACAGATGAGTCTCTAAGGGGGATTTATATGTGCGAACCAATACGTATTCAGGATGCAAAATGGGCGGCAAGAGTTGAAGCTGCTAGAAATTTGCTTAGGATGAATAAACTTTCTCATGAAGAAATTGCACAAGCAGCGAATCTCCCTTTAAAGAAAGTCCAGGAACTCGCAGAAGAAATTGCTGCAGAAAAAGAACAGAAGAAATAATTCTGGTAAGAGGAGGTTTTAGCTATGAGTCTGACAGAATTTAATGCAGAAGAAGTTACTCGAGAATTCATAGAAGAAGGTCGCGAACAAAAAGCTCTTGAAGCTGCTATAAACCTTTTAAAAATGAAAATTCTTACACCAGAACAAATTGCTCAAGCAGAAGGACTTTCTTTGGAAAGAGTTCTTGAACTTCAGAAAGAAATTCCAGTTCTTGTGTAATAATTTCTTTTTCATTCAATCTAAAGGGGATTTATATGTGCGAACCAATACGTATTCAGGATGCAAAATGGGCAGCAAGAGTAGAAGATCTCCCTTTAAGAAAAGTCCAGGAACTTGCTGAAGAACTTGCTGCAGAAAAAGAACAGCAGAAATAATTCTGGTAAGAGGAGATTTTTGCGATATTTTAATCGTAGTTTTTGCGCTAAGAAACTCCATTGAAAAAAACGCACGTTTGCGATATTTTATAGTTATATTTGGAGGCATTTATGGCATTTGTAGATGAATTATTAAATAAGGCAAAGGCTGCCGGTAAAACAATCGTTCTTTGCGAAGGTGAAGACAAGCGCGTTGTTGAAGCAGCATCAAAAATCGTAAAAGACGGAATCGCAAAAATCATTTTGATCGGCAGCGACGAAGACATTAAAGCAAGCGGAAGCAATGCAGACTTGAGCGGAGTTACAATCGTTGACCCTGCAAATGATGCAAACGCAGACAAATATGCAGAGCTTCTTTTTAAGGCTCGTGAAGGAAAAATCAACAAGAAAACTGGCGAACCAGAATATGCAGACGTTGCAGCAGCTAAGGCCGCAATTCTTAAGGACCACACAATGTACGGTGCGCTCATCCTTAAAGCAGGCGATGCAGACGGATTTGTTTCTGGTGCATGTCACTCAACAGCAAATACATTGCGCCCAGGACTCCAGGTAATCAAAACAGCTCCTGGCTTTAAGACAGTTTCAAGCTGCTTTATCATGGTTGCCCCAGAAGGCGGAAACCCATATGTTCCGGAAGGAGTTGCAGTATTCGGTGACTGTGCAATTAACATTGAACCAAGCGCAGAAGAGCTTTGCGACATTGCACTTGCTTCTGCAGATACAGCAAAGAAAATTGCAGGAATTGAACCACGCGTTGCAATGCTTTCTTTCTCTACAAAGGGCTCAGGAAACGACGCAAAATTCTACGATACAGTTTCAAAGGTTCAGCAGGCAACAGAACTCGCAAAAGCCGCAGCTCCAGACTTGGCCTTGGACGGAGAATTCCAGTTTGATGCAGCTGTTGCCCCGGAAGTAGGCGAACTCAAAGCCCCAGGCAGCAAAGTAGCAGGCCACGCAAACACCTTCATCTTCCCTAACATCAACGCCGGTAACATTGGTTACAAAATCTGCCAGCGCATGGGTGGCTGGATGGCAATTGGTCCAGTTTGTCAGGGCTTCGCAAAACCTCTCAACGACCTTAGCCGCGGATGTAATGTGGATGATATTATTGCAACAGTAGCGGTAACGGCTTTGCAGGCTTAAACAGTGGTGTTGGTATAAACTATAGCTTTATATAAAGCGTTCAAACAGGAGGATGGAAGTCAAAATGGCTGCCATCCTCTCTTTTTTTTTAAATTTTTTCATTTTTTTTGCAAAATTTTTGTAAGAAGTCCTCTTTTTTTTCAATACTATATATAGAGATTTTATTTGAGAGGGAGGCTTTGCCGGATTTGCAGAAGTTTTTCCCATAGGAATCGTGGTTTTGGTGCTTCTATGGGAAGTTTTTGCAGCCAGGCAGTTTGGATTGTCTGCAACGGTATGGAGGCTTCCCATAGGAAATGCGTTTCTGTTGTTTCTGTGGGAACTTTCTGCTAACTGACAGTCTGGGGGCACTACACTGGCAGAAAAATTTCCCATAGAAAACCTGTTATTAGACTTTCTATGGGAACTTCTTGGAACCAGACAGCCTGTATTGCCTGCACGGGGAGAAAATTTTCCCATAGAAAATGTCTTTTTGGGTTTTCTATGGGAACTTTTTGCCCCGGGCAGACTGGATTCCATGCATTGGGAAAATAATTTCCCATAAAAAACTACTTTCTGGTATTTCTATGGGAAAAGTTTGTCACCTAACAGGCTGCTTCGTCTGCCCGCACACCAGTTTTCCTCAATTCCTACTCAATCGGAGGTATAAAATGATTAATGAATTAATTCCGCCAGACCAACTAGGCCCGCTGGTGCAAAGACGCCTTCTGCAATTAAATGAAGCCCTGGCACAACTTAAAAAGACACAGAAAAATCAGCCGGCTGGTCACCTTAGAATTGCACAGAAAGGTGGATCCCACAATTACTTTTACCACTACACTTCTCCAGATGACTTTAACGGTAAATACATTCCCAAAAAACAAATTTACCTGGCAAAAGCGCTTGCCCAAAAGGATTACAACTTAAAACTTATCAAACAATTAGAAAAAGAAATCTTCGCTCTCAAGAAATACCTTATACAGTCTAAAGACGGCATGGCAATCCAAACTTTGTACGACGCCCTTTGCCCTGCCCGCCAATCCCTTATTACAGCGGCAACTCTAACAGATGAACAATATCTTTCTCAATGGAAAAACATCACCTGGCAAGGTTTCCCCTTTTCTCCAGAAGCTCCACAATATGACACAGCAAACGGCGAAAAAGTACGTTCCAAATCGGAAGTGATAATTGCAGATACTCTTGCCCGTCATGGAATTGCCTACCGCTATGAGTTTCCATTGAGGCTCCGGCAAACAAAAAGCAGTTCAGAAAGTATAACTATCTACCCGGATTTTCTATGCCTAAACCTCCGAACCCGCAGAGAATTTTACTGGGAGCATTTTGGCCTAATGGATGACCCGGAATACTCTACCAAATCTGCAAGAAAACTTAGACATTACGCCGAAAATAACATTTTCCTCGGGCGAAATTTAATCATTACAATGGAAACTCAGGAGGAGCCACTTAATATAAAGATAATAGAAAAAAAAATTCTGGAATTTTTGAAGTAGTGTTTTTTATTCACACAACTTTTTCAAATCAGCATCATAAGTTTTTAATGGAAAGCCTGTTCTTCGGGAAAGTTCAAGATAAGAGGCGTCATAATAAGAAAGATTATTGTCGGTGGCTAGATCAAAAATGCGCTGGCGGATTTGCAGGTCATTCTGTGATTCTGTATATATTGGAAGAAACTGTAGATCGTACATTATATCCATGGCATCTGAGCGGGAAAGGACGGGTTCACCTTTTTGCTTACGTCTTGTTTTACTTAACAGAACATTTCCCATTTCATACCAGAAAAGCTGAGGAACATAAATCTGCCCGTTATTCTGAAGCACATAGTCTACATCATTTACACAATCAGAAAATTCATCACTGCAGATACCGTTTAAAAGATATGCTGAAAGAAAAGAAGTATCTGCTACAAAACACGGAAATCTTTTAGTACTTTCTGCCTTCATTCTTAAGCTCCTTTAAGTCTTTTGCTGTAAGTTTGGCAGCTGAGGTTTTCTTATACTGTAACTGCATTTTTTGAGAACGTGCAATTATGCGCTGATGTGCATCCATAGCAGCCTGATTAGCGGCGGACTGAGCTCCCTGTAAGACAGCGACTTTCTTGCCATTTTTGGTAATATTAAATTTAGCACCAGACTGAACCTTTCGAAGAAGCTCTGCAAAATAAGTCTTTGCATCAAAGGCACCAACGTCAAATGTGTTTTCACCTGTCATAGAAAAAGAAAAAGCCATAATACCTCCTATATAATCTCTACATAAAAGGTACTACGGCTTTATCAAAAAGTCAACCAGTTTTTCAACTAGTTTTTATTTCTTTCTCTGTCTAAAACTCACAGATTCTATCGATATCTTATCAAAAAATAAACAACATAAAACCAGCCCATGAGGCCGTGAATGATGGCCCAGCCTACTGATTTCCAGGTAGCAAAGCTTATTACCATGGCAAGGACTGAACCAAAGGTAACGCCTTTTTCAACAGAACGCTTTACGATTTTCTTGGAGCCGTCCGGGCGCTCTTCAATTTCTTCAATTATTTCTTTTCCCATAGTTTTACCTCTATTGTCTTGGAGTATTTATTGTCTTTGAATTTAATATTAGCAGAATGGAATTCGAATATCAATAAAAAAATGGCGGGGTTTTTAAGGGGTGGCAACCCCTTAGGAGGAAGGGGTCGGACGCAACGAAGTGCGGCCGAGGGGAGGGGCTCCTCCCCTACTGGTCTTTATTCAAATCTCTTATCTTCAATACGCTTAGTCTTCTTTTCGCTACGTGGAAGCTCGCCTACGCCGACAACCTTTACGATTGGGGTCATGTTGTACTTCTGCTTGAAGTTGTAGGTCATGGTGAGGGCAGCTTCTGTACGGTCGGTGCCGCCTTCTACTTCCATCATGACTGTCATCTGGTCTTTGCCGTCTACGTGTTCGATGATGGCGCGGTATTCGCTTGAAGCACCCGGTACTGTGCGGATTACATCTTCGATTGTGCTTGGGAAGATGATGTTGCCCTTTACCTTTACCATGTCGTCGCTGCGGCCCATGATTGGTGTGATTCTTGGGTACTTGCAGCCGCATTTACATTCACCAGGAACAAAAGCTGCCAGGTCGTGTGTGCGGAAGCGGAACAATGGAGCGCCTTCTTTTACAAAGGTTGTGAGTGTTACTTCACCAAGGGTTCCTTCAGGAACAGGCTCGCCTGTCACAGGGTCAAGGATTTCTACATAAACGTAATCGTCGAATACGTGGATGCCTTCTTCGCCTGGACAGTTGATGCCGATTCCAGGACCATAACATTCTGTAAGTCCGTAAATGTCAAAAAGTTCAATTCCTAAAATATCCTTGATGCGGTTGCGCATTTTTTCGCCCCAGCGTTCAGAACCAATTACGCCTTTTTTAAGGCAGATTTTATCTTTAAGTCCGCGTGTTTCTACCTGTTCTGCAAGGAGGAGAGCATAAGAGGAAGTTGCACACAATACTGTAGACTTCAAATCCTGCATCATCTGCAGCTGCTTTTCTGTGTTACCAGGTCCCATTGGAATAGCCATTGCACCAAGGCGTTCACAGCCAGCCTGAAAGCCGATACCTGCAGTCCACAAGCCGTAGCCCGGTGTGATGTGGATGCGATCTTTGTTTGTAATGCCTGCCATTTCGTAGCAGCGTGCAAACATGATTGCCCAGTCTTCTACGTCTTTCTTTGTATATGGAATGATTACCGGTGAACCTGTAGTTCCGCTTGATGAGTGGATGCGCACAATTTCTTCTTCCGGCACAGTTGCAAGTCCAAGAGGATATGCATCGCGAAGGTCCTGCTTTGAGCAGAATGGCACCAGCTTTTCAAAATCTTCCTGAGTCTTAATATCTTCCGGTTGTACGTTCTTAAAACGTTCTGTATAAAAAGGATTTCCGCAAGCCTTAACACGGCGAATCTGAGCGCGGATTTGTTCAAGTTGTGTTTCTGTAAGTTTCATAAAAATGCTCCTTTTGTTATGTTACTGTAAATAGTAACACCAAAAGGAACACATGTCAATATGTTTCTACGAAAAGAAACATTTTTTTTTATTCTTTTACACTGATATTAAATGTAACAGTCTGGCCTTTTTTAGATTCAGGCTTCTGGTATGTGTATGTAACTGTCTGGCGGTCGCAGGCTGTAACTTCAAGAACATACTGTGAATTATTTGCATAATCAGAATTAAGGAATTCATTCTTGTCTGTCATGTCTGTTACATAAAGATAAACAGTTCCGCTTTTGAATGAGAAATCTGTTACAAAGGTGGTCATACCCTTTTCGGTAGTTCCGCTTGCTTTGTCAGTCAATTCAAATTTCAGACCTTTGTAAGTTGTAAGAATAAAATCATCATTTTCCTGAATTACTGTCTGGCCAACCTCGTCCATTGTCGGATTAAGAACTGCATCAATAAATGCAGAAATTACAGACTGACCGTTGCCTGCAAGAGCTTCGCGGTCAAGCTTGGCAGATTCAAGAGTATCGGTATTGATACAATCATAAACAACAGAACTGCCGTTTATAATTTCATATGTAATTTTATACTGATTTCCTTCCTGCAGCATAATAATCATTGTATTTGCAAAAAGTGTATACTGCTGACCATTATCAAAACATACACTTACAGTATGAACTCCTGGTGAAAGACGGAAAAGCTGTTCACGTGATTTCTTTGTTTTAACTGTCCAGCCTGGTACTGTTTCTGTATACATATGAAGCTTTGTATCCTGACCATCATCAATTGCGGCAATTGTCAAATTTGGTCCGACAATAATTTCTACAGAATTTTCTGCTTCTTCACCTGCAGGGTAAAATCCCTGATCCAAAGGTTCGCTGGTTCCTCCCATAGAAGCACAAGAAGAAAGAATAACACAAACCGAAGTTAAAGCAGCGACTAATAAAATTTTGATTTTTTTCATTTTTTTCTCCTGATTGTATTATATATACTTCAAGTTCTTTATACTAGTAAAACAAAAAAATATAGTTTAAAATCATTATAAAGGTCTTGCAGACTTACAGGAGTTTTTCATGAAAAAAAATCTTATGTGTTTTCTGGTATTTCTTTTTGTTTCCGTTTTTGCTCTTTCTGCACAACAAAAATATCTTGTCTGTATTAACAACGGCGACTACATCTATTTTATGGACTACAGATATAACAGTCCTTATATCAAGGGTTATCTGGTTTATCACTTCGATGACACCAGTTCTTTTATTATAAGTACAACAACTGATGCGATTACAGACGAAAAAGGTTATATCATTTTTACAACCTGTTTAGATGAAAATGACAGTATTTCCATTCAAGAAATTTACGCAATTTCTGCAAAAACCGAAGAGGAGGAGGGCTTTTATATACAAAATGCAATTGATTTTTTGAATTTTGCAGCCATGCGGCTTTCAATAAAAGATGAAATAAAAGAAGACAGCACATTCGAAGATAAGTGGGACAATTACAGCCTGTGGTATCATTTTTCTTCTGTAATTTCTTTCTTTGGTTTTGATACTATCTGTTATGACAAAGAAGGTACTAAAGTTGCAATGGAAGCCTACCGTTACGGGCATTACAAGGAATATTCCAATGAATTGCTTGATGCATTTGTAGCAAATGATATTAAATATGTAGAGCCGGTAGAAAGAAATTCCGGATCGGTTCCTTCAAAAGCAAAGAAAAAGACTGTAAAGGATAACGGCTATAAAATCACTCTTGATGAAAACTGGACAGAAAACACTTATGGAAAAAATATTTCATACTGGCTCGAAATACAAAGCTATAGAGAATCTCAGATTATGATTGAACCAGCAGAAGGTGTTGTTTCTTTGGCAACCAAAGAAGAAAAAATTTCTTTTGCAAGACTTTTACTTCAGCTTATCTCCGGGGTTATTCCAACTTCAATCAATGCTTATTTTGATAAAAATGATTTGATTATTGAATATGATATAATTGATGAAGAAAAGTGGCTGACATATACAAGAATCAGAATTACAGATAAATATCTGATTAATTTCAGTTCATTTAAGGATGTCTACGAAGCAAATAAACCATACTTTGAAAAAATCCTTAAAAGCATTAAAAAAACTTTTTAAAATTTTTTTTTAAAACCTGTTGACAAAATATTATCTCTTGCGTTACTATTCGTAGTAACAAGAATGTTTCTTTGAATAGTAACACGTGGCGAAACAGAGGGCATTCACACAAGGAGATTTAATTATGGAAAAAAGAGAAATTCAACAGGAAGAGAAAAAGGGGCTTTCGCTCCGTGATTTGTTGCTTACCGCAGTACTTTTGGCTGCCGGTGCAGTTTTGAAGTTTTTTGTAGGAACCTTCATCAACTTTTTTGGTATGAAGCCTAACTTCATTATTGCTATGTATTGTATGGTAATTGTTCTGCTTCGTCCAAAAATCTGGTATAGCATCATTGTTGGTCTTTTGGCTGGTGCTATCTGTCAGTTCTTCCCTGGAACACCTGGTTTGAACTTTGCATCAGAATTTGCAGGTGCCCTTTGTATGGGACTTTTGATTATGATTCCTGTAAAGAATCGCCCGATGGAAATTGGTATGGCTGCAGTAAACACATTTATCAGCACAGTAATTTCTGGCGGTTTGTTCACAGTACTTTTGTTCGTAGTAATCAAATCTGATCCAAAAGCAATGGCTGCTTATGTACCAATCGTTTTGGGAACAGCAACTTTGAATGCAGTAATCGTTGCACTTTTGTATGCACCATTGATGAAAGCAATCAAAAAGCCATTTGTTTGTGAAGCAAATAAGGAAGCAGCATAAAATGATTGAAATACAGGAACTGACTTTTAAGTATAGTAATTCCAAAAAGAATGCTCTTGAAAATATTACACTTAATATAGAAAAAGGCGACTTTATTGGAATAATAGGCGAATCGGGAGCAGGAAAAACTACGTTCTGCAGTTGTTTGAACGGGCTCATTCCGCATCACTACACCGGAGATTTTTACGGCTCTGTAAAGGTCGAAGGTCAGGATACCTTTGAAATTAAACCCGATAAGCTTGCACTTAAGGTTGGTTCTGTATTTCAGGATATTGAAAGTCAGATTGTAAGCTACTTTGTAGAAGATGAAATTCTTTTTGGTCTTGAAAACTTTGGAGTTCCTGCAGACCAGATTAATGCCAGAATTACAGAGGCACTCGAAGCCCTGGACATAACTGATTTACGCCACAGAGAAATAAATACTTTAAGTGGCGGTCAGAAACAGAAGGTTGTATTTGCTTCTATTCTGGCACTTCAGCCTGATTATCTTATTCTGGATGAACCTACAGGTGAGCTTGATCCGGCATCTTCACTTCAAATCTTCAAGCTTCTTAAAAAGCTCAATGAAGAAAAAGGAATTACAATCATAATTGCAGAACAGAAAATCATGCTGCTCTGCGAGTTTGTAAAAAAACTCATTGTTCTTGAAAAAGGAACAGTCGTTCATTACGGAGAAATCCGAAACACACTCACCCACCAGAAAGAAATGGAAGAAGCCGGAATTAACTGTCCGCGCGTTTTGACTTTAACAGGCAAAATGATGGATGAAGGCCTTACACCAAAGGGCATGAAAAAAGAAGACAGAATCTGCCTGAACACGCAGGAAGCGGCAGACTTTGTAAAAAAATGTATGAAAACAAGCGGAGGCAAAAAATGAGCACAGTACTTGAATTAAAGGATGTTTGTTTTTCGTACAATTCAACTGCAAACGTTCATAATCTTAATGTAAAAATTGAAAAAGGTGATTTTACTGCAATAATCGGTTCTAACGGAGCCGGAAAGTCAACTTTTTCAAAATTATGTAACGGACTTTTACAGCCAAGTTCAGGAGATGTTTTTGTTCTTGGTGAAAATACACGACGCCAGAAAGTAAGCGCGCTTGCAAAGCATATCGGCTTTTTGTTTCAGAATCCGGACCGTCAGATTTGCTGCAACACAGTAGAAGAAGAAATTGCGTTCAGCCTTAAAAACAACGGACTGTCGGAAGCAGAAATTAAAGCAAGAGTTGAAGCCACAATTCAGGAGTTTGGATTTGACCCTAAGGTTGAACCGTTCAATATGAGCCGTGGTCAGCGCCAGAGACTTTGTCTTGCGTGTCTGATTGCCTTGAATCCAGAGATTCTTATTCTTGATGAACCAACGACCGGTCTTGATTACCGCGAGTGTATGGAAATAATGAGCCGAATCCAGCAGCTTAATGAAAACGGTACAACAGTAATCATGGTTTGCCATGATATGGAAGTTGTTCTTGATTTTGCAAAAAGTCTGATTGTCATGAACAAGGGCGAGATACTGGCACAGGGAGAAACACGCGCTATTTTGAGTGATAACGAACTTCTTGGCCGAGCCAGACTTCTCCAGCCACAGATTGCCGCAACCTGTTCACTTTTGGGCGATGAATACAAGGGCATTTTTACAGTTGAAGAAATGATTTCAAAAATGAAAGAACTTCGCGGTGCAAAGAAATCAAAGAAGGGGGCAAAATAATGAAAGGATTTTTAGACTACTTACAGGGCGATTCTATTCTTCATAAAATGCATCCGCTCACTAAGATTTTTGTTGCTGCTTTGCTTTGTGCCAGTGCTTTTGTTTCTTCTAATTTTTTCTATTTAGTTGGAATAATAGTTTTTGATATTCTGCTTGGTTTTATTGGCGAAGGAAAAACTGGTTCCGGACTTTTTAAACGAACGCTTGGCATTTTCAAGGGCTTATTCAAAATGTCTGTATTCCTTTTTGTACTTCAGATTCTTGCAATCCGCCGCGGAAACATTGTGATCCCTCTTGGTCCTAACTTTGGTTTTACAGATGTTGGGATCCGTAACGGTCTGCTTCTTGTTTTAAGACTTACAGGCGCTACACTTCCCCTTTCTGTTTTGATTTCTGTAATCAATTTGAATGATCTTTCGAACACACTTGTAAAGGAACTTCATATTCCTTATAAGTATGCATTCACACTTACTTCTGCTATCCGTTTTATTCCAGTCTTTTCTTCTGAAATGGGTGGAATTATAGAAAGCCAGAAAGCACGCGGTGTAGATTTTGACGTAAAAAACCCTTTCAAAAAGCTTGGAATGATTTTGCCGTTGTGCTTCCCTCTTTTGATGGGCGCAGTTAGAAAAATAGAGTTCACTGCAAAAGCCGCAGAGCTCCGTGGATTTTACTTTAGAACAAGACAAAGCTGTACAAAAGTTTACAAGCACCACTTCCGTGATTTTGTTTTTGCAGCGCTTGGACTTTTAGTACTGGCCGGGGCAATTGTATTGAATGTGTTGATGTAACTTATTGCTTTACCTTCATTATTCCATAAGCAACAATCTTTTTATCGGTCTTTGAGTAATGGCGCTCAGTAACACATTTTCCTTTGCCTTGATCCGTGGCGTCTATAAAATAAACCTGATTTCCCTCAAAACGGTCAAAAATGCCAACATGAGAAACTGTGGAGTTATTGTATGTCATAAAAACAAGGTCCCCGCGACGAGGTGTTGTTGTCGGGATTGAAGCCTTCTGGTACATAAAAGAAGAAGACATATCATTTTGCACAAGCGAATACCCTGAATTTTCAAGCGCATACCTGTAACACCTGATTACAAGCCCTGAGCAGTCAACTTGAATAGACCGCAGCGGGTCCTGTGCACCGTATTTATATTGTGTGTCGGCAGCGGCATATTTTTTGGCATATTCAAAAGCACTTGCGGCAAGCTGTGACGGGCATCCTCCTGCGGGAAGATCCGAATCATCATAGGAGCTTTGACTGTCTGTATTTGTGCCGCTGGTAGAAGAAGGTTCGCCTGTTATGAGGTCATCAAGAATTTCAAGCGCGATTGTGCAGGAAGAAAAGCTTACTAACAAAAGCACAGAAATAAAAAGCGGCAGCCATTTTGTAAATGAACGTGCATGCTGGAATTTCTTCATATAAACCTCCTGCGCATAAATAAACACAAAATCAAAGTGATTTCATAAGTAGAACAATCTATTATGTATATGGTAACTAAGAAAAAGGAATTGGCCTATCAGTTGTTTACGTGCAGCACATTGGTCAGTCGGCCAGGTGCACGTAAATAGAAAGCTCTTCTTTGCAGGATTACGTGCATAATGTCCCGCAGGCTGGGAAATGCACGTAAACAATATGATTGTTCTTATATGATTACGTGCAGCACATTGGTCAGGTAGCCAGATGCACGTAAATAGAAAGCTCTTTTTTGCAGGATTATGTGCATAATGCCCCGCAGGCTATTGAATGCACGTAATCATAATCGGAGGTTTTATTTTGACAGCTTCATTCCTGTAAAAGTGGCCATAGCAACTTGTGTACCAAGTTCGTCTGTGATGTCTATCTGATATACGCAGGTGGAACGGCCGTCTTTTACTACGCGAGATTCTGAAAGCAGCTTTTTTCCTTTTGCCATGCCTAAGAAGTTTACGCTGCAGTTTAATGAAACTGTATGAGGCTGATTGAAATTTGAACATACTGCAAAGGTGAAGTCTGCAAGAGTACAGATTACACCGCCCATAACACCACCATAAGCATTCTGGTGTTTTCGTGCAATTTCAAGAGAACAGCGGGCAAAGTGGTCGCCAACTTCATCTATTACAATACCGGTTGCATCTGTTGCATAAAGGTCGCCGCCAAAAAACTCGCGGGCTTTTTCAAGATCGGTCATAGGTTCTCCTATTGAATGTAGTCTACTGCTTTGACATTCAATTCATAAAAGTCGGGCTTTACAAGCAGTTTGATTGCAGCTTTAAGTTCGTCTTTTGAAATGAGACCGCTTTTACTTGCAGCGCCAAGAAGAACCATGTTTACAACGCGGGGACTTCCAAGGTCGCGGCAGGCCTGGTCTGTATCTACAGCGATTACATTGCCGGCACGCTTATTCAAATAGTCAATCATTTCATTTTCGTCAAATGCTTTTCCGCTCAAGCTTGCAGTTACCGGTTGAACGATTTTTTTGTTTACGATAACTGTTCCGTCTGCTTTGAGAAAATCTATATTGCGAACGGCTTCGGCGGCTTCAAAAGCGATGAGTACATCTGCCTGCTCCTGTGGAACAAGCGGAGAAAATGCCTGCCCTATTCGTACATGGCTTACAACAGAACCGCCGCGCTGAGCCATACCGATTGTTTCTGCGCTGAGTACACGTTCACCGTTAGAAATAGCAGCCTGAGAAAGTACTTTTGCCGCAAGGACCGTGCCCTGTCCGCCTACGCCGCAGATGATTATATTTTTATTCATTGTATTGCTCCTGTCGGGCAGACCTGGCTACATAAGCCGCAGCCTGTACAAAGGGATTTATCTATTTCTACAAGCTTTTTGACCGATGTGGTCCCTGAGCCTGTCGAAGGGGCCTTATCAAGAAGGCTGACACTAAGTGCAGGACAACCAAGCTCTTTTATACATTTCTGGCAGCCAATACATTTGGCAGTATCAACGCCTTTTGGCCCCGGAAGCTTGCAGCCTACTTTGGCGGCTATGCTTATACATGGAGCTTTGAAAATTACTGCGCTTACTCCAGGTGCTTCGCTGGCCTGCTTTACTGCAGCAACTGATTCCTCCTGGTTGAACGGATCAACTGTAATAATTGGAGAAACTCCGATTGCTTCAAGGATTTTTTCTATGCTGATTTTTTCTACAATTTCGCCCATCATTGTTACGCCGGTGCCCGGGTGTGGCTGATGGCCTGTCATGGCTGTTGTAGAATTATCAAGAATACAGATTGTCTGCTTTGCCTGATTGTATACTGCATTTACTACGCCTGTGATTCCGCTTGCAAAGAAGGTTGAGTCTCCTATAAAGCTGAAGCAGTAGCGGTCCGGCTCATTGTGATAAAAGCCCTGTGCCATTGTGATATCGGCACCCATACACAAGCAGGTGTCTGTCATATCAAGCGGCTGAGCATTACCCAAAGTGTAGCAGCCGATGTCTCCGCAATAAACAGTTTTCTTGCCTTTCATTGCCTGCTTTACAGTATAGAAGGCACCGCGGTGAGGACAGCCGGCGCAGAGGACTGGCGGGCGGACTGGGAGGTCTGGAGCGTCTTCTTGTGGACGCCCTCCGGGGTGCCTGAGCTTGTCGAAGGCCCCTTGAAGAACCGACTTGATAATCTCAACACTAAGCTCCCCTGCATTAGGAACAGTATTGTCTAACTTTCCACTTATTTTACATTCAATATGTTCACGGCCGGCAACCATTAAGAGAGACTCTTCCAGAACAGGGTCCAGCTCTTCAAAAACAATGAGCTGGTCATGTGCACGCATAAAGTCAGCGGCAAGGTCGGCTGGAAACGGGTATGGGGTGCCTATTTTTAAGACTGGGATGTCCTTGATTCCGAGAATTGAAAGGGCTTCCACTAAATAGCAGTAGCTGATTCCTCCGGCAACAAGTCCATATGGCCCTTCGACAGGCTCAGGGACCCCGGGGGCAACATAATTCCACTTGCTTTCACTCAACACCTTTGGAAGCTCATTTTCATTTCTTGCAAAAATCCTCTGGTGGTTCAAATACGACGCCTTTGGGAAAATTACCCAGCGCTTGGAATCTTTTTCAAACTGACCCGGCGTTCTGCATGGACCAAGCTCGGGGAATTCAAGACTTTCGTAGGCATGATCAACGCGGGTTGTCGGACGCAGAAGGACCGGTGTATTATATTTTTCACTAAGTTCAAAGGCTTCCTGAACCATTTCGTAAGCTTCACCAGGAGTAGAAGGGTCAAAACATGGCAGCTTGGAATAGCGCGCATAATGGCGGGTGTCCTGCTCTGTCTGGCTTGAAATTGGACCAGGGTCATCGGCAACTACAATTACCATTCCGCCTTTTACACCAACATAACTAAGGCACATTACAGGGTCGCTGGCTACATTAAGGCCTACCTGCTTCATTGTAATCATGGTGCGGCTGCCTGCATAACTTGCGCCTGCTGCAACTTCGGCGGCGGCTTTTTCGTTTACAGACCATTCAACGTAAGTGCCGGTTTTGTCCTTATATTTAGAGATAAATTCAATAATTTCGCTGGAAGGAGTGCCAGGATAGCCTGCAACAAGATTAACTCCAGCCTTCAAAGCACCAAGCGCAATTGCCTGGTTGCCCATTATCATCTGTTTAGCCATAAGAATATTATAGCGCAAAAGCGTGTTTCTATCAATAGTAATTCTTGCACGCAGCAATATTTACCCTACCCCATCAGAGTTTTCCCTCTCGCAACAAAGTATAAAATATGTTATATTTCACTATCAATCGGAACAAGAGGAAATATGGCTTCTAAATCTAAAAAACCTAATTCAGTTAAAAACAATTTGTATGCCCTCAAGCTTCTCTGGAAAATCTATCCGCGGGTAATTTTTCATATTGCATTCCGTACGCTTATTGATTACGGGGAATGGCTTTTTTATAGTGCGTTTTTTATGCGTTATGTTATTAATGCGCTGCAGGAAGGCCAGGCATTTTCTACACTCATGATATTTATTGGCATTTGTGTTGCAGTTTTTGCGAGCAAGACTCTTTATACTGACTACCTGAACGGAACTGTAATTCCAATTGCAAATGCAGAAGTAAATAAAAAGCTGTATCAGATTCTTTTTAAGAAGTCGCGTAACGTTGAACTTGAATGTTTTGAAAATGCAGACTTCTACGACAAATATACTCTTGCAATGAAAAATGCAGACACTCGTCTTGTTCAGACTGTAGATAAAATCTTTGGTGTGATTTTTGGTGCAATTGCAAGTGTGTGTGCGTTCATCTTTATGTTCCAGGTTGATAAGCTTTCGGTTACATTTATTCTTTTGCCTATAATCGGAAACTTCTGGTTCCGTCGTTTGAACAGTCATATTGATTACAAGCGCCAGAAGGATATGGCAGTTCATAACCGCCGAATTGATTATATAAACCGCGTAATGTACCTAAAAGAGTATGCAAAAGAAATGCGTCTTACAAGAGTATTTCATTTGCTGCGCAGACAGTACCGCGAGGCTATTACAGGTGTTGCCGATGTTACAAAAAAATATGTCGGAAAATCTGTAGTGCTTCACTGGCTTTATGTTGAGTTTACATTCACCTTTATTTTTGAAGGCCTCCTCATTTACGGTGCCTACAGAAATCTTGTAAGTCATACAATCAGTCTGGCACAGCTTGCAGTTATTACAAGTATGATGGTCAGCACAACCTGGATTTTGATTGGCTTTACAGACTCTGTTACTGAATGTTTTAAGAACGGTCTTTTTGTTGAATACCTCAGGACCTTCCTTGAGTATAAAGAAAAGATTCCGGAAGATTATGATGGAGCAGATCCAGGCCGCGAGATTCAGTCTATTGAGTTCCGTAACGTGAGCTTTGCTTACAAGGATATTCGGGTTCTTGAAAATCTGAATATGAAAATGGACGGCGGAAAAACCTACGCGCTTGTTGGTCATAACGGGGCTGGAAAATCTACAATCATCAAGCTGCTGCTTCGTTTTTACGATCCTACAGAAGGTGAAATTCTGCTCAACGGACGCAATATAAAAGAATACAATCTTCAAAAATACCGCGCGCTTTTTGCAACTGCGTTCCAGGATAACAGAATGTTCAGTATGAGTGTTGCAGATAACGTTGTGCTTGGAGAAGATATTCCGCCGGAGAAAAAGAATGCTGTTGTAGAAGAAGCACTCAAGCTTTCTGGAGTTTACGACAAGGTTATGAGCCTGCCAAAAGGAATGGACAATACACTCACCCGCGAGTTTGATGATGAAGGTGCTGTACTTTCGGGTGGAGAATTCCAGAAGATTGTTGTTGCACGAGCCTTTGCAAGAAGCTGCCCTGTTAAGGTTTTTGATGAACCTTCGAGTGCGCTTGACCCTATTGCAGAATACAAGCTGTTTGATAATATCCTCAAGGCCTGCCAGGAAAACACGCTGCTGTTTATTTCGCATCGTCTTTCTTCTGTGCAGAATGCCGATTATGTTTTCCTTCTTGAAAAAGGAAAGGTTTTAGAAGAAGGTACCCACAAAGCTCTTATGAAGAAAAAAGGTGCCTATGCTGATATGTATAACAAGCAGGCAGAAAACTACCTTGCAGATTCAGCTAAAGAAGGAATTTGGGCAAAATGAAAAATGTAAATAAAAAAGAAAACAGCAAGAAAAAGTCGGCCTCGCAGGTTTTCAAAAATCAGATTTTCCTCTGGAAGCTTTGCTTTAAGACATGTCCTTGGTATATGATTTATCACCTCTACGATGCTTTCCGTTACCAGGGAGTTATCTTCCTTGAACACGTTCTGGGAATCCGCTATGTTCTGCGCTGTGCAGAGTTTCAGGAACCTTTTACTAAGGCGCTCTTTTACATAGGACTTATCCTTCTTTTGAATATCATTCAGATTATTCCTGATGGTTTCTTTATTTACGGCTGGAGCTTCAAATGTAAGCCAAAGCTGTATCGTGCACTTAAGGAGCAGCTTTTCCAGAAGGCAAGCGAAATTGACCTTTTCTGCTACGACGACCCTGAATATTACAACGACTTTGTTCTTGGAGTTTCAGAATCTGAACAGACAATCGACCGCTTCCTTAATATGCTCAACATGGGCATGCAGGCAATCACAGTTTTGTTCACCACAGGTATTTTCTACCTTACGCTCGACCCAATTGGTATTGTGTTTGTTCTTGTTTCATTTATCATGCGCTTTATTGTTTCTAAAAAACTCAACAAAGTTAATTACGAAAACCGCACAAAGGTAAATCCTCATATGCGTAAGCGCGACTATGTTAGCCGTGTTTTCTATCTTAAGGATTTTGCAAAGGAACTCAGACTTCACCCTAATGCAGGTACAGAGCTTGAACAGGAATTTGAAGAAGCAAATGAAAACATCATCACAGAGCATAAAAAGGTTTCTCGAATCCGTACATGGCTTGGTTTTGTAAAAGACTATCTTGTAAGTGACTTTTTGATTGACGGACTTTATATAACTTATCTTGTTTACAAAGCAGCAGTGCTTCATGCGCTCAACTACAGCGATGCAGTTATTTTGTTCAACAGAACAGGAAGCCTTCGCGGATGTATGAGCCGGTTTGCAGACCTTGGTCCAGCCGCTCACGAAAACAGCATGTTCATAGATAAAATCCGTGCGTTCCTTGCTTATGAACCAAGAATCAAGCTTGAAATTGGTCAGGATGTTCCTGCTGGAAACGGTGAACTTGTGCTTGATCATGTAAGCTTTAAGTACAACGAAAAGAGCCGTACAGTTCTTGATGATATTTCTCTTACTGTAAAACCAGGTGAACACATTGCTATTGTAGGTTACAACGGCGCCGGTAAAACTACGCTCATCAAGCTGCTCATGCGTCTTTATGACCCTAGCAGCGGAAACATTAAATATCACGACCAGGATGTTAAAGTTTACAAGCCGAGTGATTATCACAAAAGAATTGGCGTTGTATTCCAGGACTTCCAGATGTTTGGTGCAAGCCTTGCAGAAAATGTTGTAATGGACGACCTTAAAAAAGATGAACTTAATGCAGCAGCCCCACAGATTACAGGAGCACTTGAAGCAGCCGGTTTTGGTGAAAAGCTTGCTAAACTTCCGGACGGATTATTTACACAAGTTACAACCGAGTTTGATAATAAGGGTGTAGATTTTTCTGGAGGCGAAAGTCAAAAGGTTGCAATTTCGCGAGCCTTTTATAAGAATGCTGATATTCTTATTATGGACGAGCCTTCGAGCGCACTTGATCCAATTGCCGAATACGAACTTAATAAAGCAATGCAGACTGCCGCTAAGGGTAAAACAGTTTTCTATATTTCTCACCGCCTTTCTACAACCCGCGATGCCGACCGCATCATTATGCTTGAAGAAGGACGAATTATAGAAGAAGGCACCCACAAACAGCTGCTAGCTAAAAACGGTAAATACGCCGAAATGTGGAACGCTCAGGCCGGAAAATATAATTAATTTCACTTTTTTTAAACTTTTTTTCTAAAAAACTTCCTCTTTTTACATTTTTAAACAATTACTATGTATGCGAAAAAAGGAGGTTTTATGAAAAAACAAATCACCTGGTCATTACTGCTGCTCGAGACAGCTGTAGTTGTGTTCATTACCAGTGGCTGTCCCTCAATGCTCTGGGACATTACATCACCACCCTATTCAATTTCAAAACCCGTCTACTACAGCGGCGGGGTATTCTTTAACTTCTACAACAAATCAAATAAAACAGTTGTGTTTGTAGAAACTAAAATGAATGTGCTTGATGCAAAAACCGGCTCTATAGCTTTTGCAGGAACGGGCTGCATCACGACAGGCACTTCGTGTAATATTCAAAATTCCGATCAAAATGATTTTTGCATTTCGCTGGACCAGTATATTTCTAATTCAATTCCTTCAGAGCTTATAGTTGAAAACTTTTTTATAAGCAAAATTGAATACTCCGACGGGTCCTGCTGGAAAGATTATCTTGGAGTTTATGCAGACACATTTTGCATGGAGGCATGAATATGAAAAACTGTATTACAAAATGCCTGACTTTTACCCTTGCCTTATTTTCATTGTATAGTTTGATAAGCTGCGATCTGCTTGCGTATCCTGTTCCAAAGCGTGCCTTCATGTATGACAATTCCAATCCCGAAAAAAAGCTGACTCTTCTTGTTTATATGGCTGCAGACAATGACCTTGAAAGCTACGGCATACAAAATCTTAAAGCAATGGAACGCGCAGATTTTTCTTCTTTAAATGTGCTTGTGCTTTTTGACCGTGCAGAACACTATGATGAAACAAACGGAAACTGGACAGATACCAGGCTTTTTGAAGTTACCCACGACTCTACAAACGGAGGTACTATAGTGTCAAAAAGACTGGACTGTCCCCCTCTTGGACTTTCGGCAACAACACAAACAGAGCTTGATATGGCAAATTATAATGTGCTTAAAAGCTTTATAGAGTTTGCAAAAGAAAATTACAAATCACAGTATTATTCTTTGATTATCTGGGGGCACGGAACAGGCTGGCGATATAAAAGCCGCGCGGTAGCTGTTGATGATAAAACAAATTCATATATGTGCATAAAAGATCTTGGACTTGCCCTTAAAAATCAGGAGCTTTGTGTGATTGGTTTTGATACCTGCTTTGGAAGCATTTTTGAAAACCTGTATGAATTAAAGGATTACACAGAATATATTGCAGCAAGCCCGGGATTAACGCCGGCCGCGGGATGGAATTATAAAAAACTTTTGCAGGAGCTTAATAACTGTGATTTTTCGCCTCAAACGATTTCTGCCATTATGGCAAAAAATACGGGAGCTCAAACAACTGTTACAGAAACATCTCAAATCCCTTTGATGATGCAGGCGCTTGAAAACTTTTCGGAACAGCTTGCAAATACAATTACCGGCAACAACACACGAATAGACGCTATCAACACCCTTATGGAATCAGACTCGTACAGTTATATTCAATATCCGTGTGACCTTTACCTTGATATTAACTCTATGGCTGCGCAGTTTTGTACAGACTCGAATCAGGAGCTTGCCCAGACTGCCGAACAACTGAAAGCTATTGAAGCCACCAAAGGAATTGGCATTTACTTTATGCCTGTTATTGCGCAGGGAGTTTTTGCTTCTTCGCATCCAATTAATTACATAAAAGATAATCTTAACACAACTCAATGCAGTTTTATAAAAGACAGCAACTGGTGGGTTCCTTCAAAAAACACTTCTTCAGGAAGCCTTTTAAATAAACTTTTCTACACAGCTTTTTAACAAAGGAGGCATGATAAAAAGGTAAACGAACAAGCGGTAATGTGATACGCTGAAGTGATTCAGCGGAACCCAGGCATCAGTTCGTCATATTTGGTAAGGGCAAGACCCTTGTAAAGGAGAATGAAGAGCTTTTGCCGCATCA
>JAFZLJ010000072.1 GCA_017551545.1 Treponema sp.
TAAACTGACAAACAAATAACTGCAATTTTCGCAAGAAAAGAAGAAGAAGCTGAAGAAGTTTCTTCTGCAGAAGCACTCGCTGCATAGCAGTGCAGGAACTCTTGGGGCTCTGTTCCGCGTTCTAAGATGTTCCTTCACCTATCGGGACTTGCTTGTTACAGCTTCTGAAATGTAACGGGGACTCTTTTTCAGAATACGGAGGCGACGCTTGTTATGCTGCTACCGGCTCCCGACAACTACCTCGCATAACTAAACCTGTAGATGTACCTGGTTTACTTTCCCGGACAGGAGTTCAATTCTCCTCACCTCCAAAAAAAAAGATTCCCGCGTCAAGCGCGGGAATGACTGTCATTGTCGGGCTTGACCCGACAATCTATTTCTTCTTAACCATCACCAGCGTAATGTCATCTGCAATCTTTGTGCGGTTGGCAAAGGTTTTTGCTTCATCTACAATATTTTCAATTTGTTCCTGTATTTTAAGATCTGTGTTTTTCAGGAATATTCGTTTAAGTCGTTCTACACCAAATTCTTCTCTGTTACGGTTCATTGTTTCTGTAACACCATCTGTGTATAAAAGCATGATGTCGCCTTTTTCGATTGGAACAGAAACACATTCAAAAGTTACCGGGAATCCTGCAATACCGATTATACCAGATTCCTTATTTTCACCGCGTTTAATAATTTCGAGTGTGTTAGTTTTTGCTCTGTATACAATTACATTAGGATGACCTGCATTTACAAAGTCAACATTGTTACCGTTTATTCTTGCAAGAACACCTGTAAGATAATTTTCAACATTACCTTTTTGTGTAATAATTCGGTCATTTGTAATATTCATTACTTCTTCAAGCGGGAGTTTTTTTCCTTTGTTAAATTCATCGTTAATAATGTTTTTAACAAGCATTGTAACAAGACCAGAAGAAATACCATGACCAGAAACATCAAAAAGTCCAAAGCCGTTTAGAGTATCTTTTGTAAAATAAAAATCGTATAAGTCGCCCGAAACACCTGCCATAGGTTTGTTATAATAAGCAACTTCATAATTCTTGAACTCAGGAAGCTTTATATTATAAAAGCTTTGCTGTACAAATGAAGCAAGCTCAATTTCTTTTTCTGCACGTTCAATTTCATATTTAAGATGAGTATTTGATTCTTCAAGGGCAGTGTTAGATTTTGTAAGTTCTTCTGTTCTGTTTTGAACAAGCCTTTCAAGATTAGCATTCAAGAACTCAACTCTGTTACTCATGGTAGCAAAACTAATAATAAGCATAGCAAGGAATGTAAATATAACTATCTGCCAGCCAAAAACTATCATGAGGGAATAAACTTTTTTATTGAATAAAAGCAAAAGAGAAACAACAAAAACAGTAACAAGAACAGGTATAAAACCTATTAATAATTCAATTACTTTCTTTTTAGTTGTTTTAAGAGAAATAATAATAAAGTGCACGGCAAAGAGCATCTGGAAAAGGGTACCAATATAAGTAATTCCTAAGTAAAGGAAAAAGTCGTGCATTGTCTGAGTAAAGCCAAGGAAGAAACAAGGACCGATTGTAAGTGCAGTTCTATATATTTTTCTTGTAAGCGATTCATTATAGCCAATATAGTCGCGCATGAATGAAACTGCAAAGTAGCTTGAAAGTGCAGCAGATATTCCTCTGAATAATTTTTGAACAAGAAGATAAGAAATATTTAAATCAGCGAATATCGGATATTCATCAACAAAGAAATAAATAAGGAATAAGCTCGAAAAAATATTAAGCAGCGCAAATGATAAGTATTGTTTATCCTGGCGTCTTAATGAATAAACAGTAAAATACATTATTCCAATCAAGAACATGACCATAGAAATAATCATATGCATTTTGGAATTAAAGAAATTAAAGCGTTTTTCGTGTGCTGTTACTCTTCGTTCTGTTGAAATATATGGAGATTCTCCAATTCTTCCTTCACAGTCAACCTGTATATGAATTATTATTTCATTTAATCCATTCTTTTTACAAAGGGTAGGAGGTAATATATATGCACTGGCTTTTGAACCGTTTGAAAAAGGTTTTTCACCGATTAAACCGTTGTGATCAATATAATTTCCATTAAGATAAAATTCATTTGCAATTTTGATATTACCTAAGAATAATTTTAATTTTTCATCTTTTAATTCGTCTGGTATAGTAAAATAAGTTCTAAGATAAATATCTCCTTTGCGTTCAGGTAAAAGCTTTGATATTTTTGGAAATTGTGAAGTTTCTATAGGTTTATAAACAGTCTTAAGAGAGTCGGTTGCATATTCCCAGTTAACAAGTTCAAGTTTTAAATCTTCGTTATAGCCGCAGGAAATACAAAGAAAAAGAGAAAGAAAAATTGTCGTAAATAAATGAAATTTCTTCAATTAAAATCCAGACTTGTAAACTCGATAACAAAAAAAGCCCAAAAAGAATTTATAACTCAAATATAAGCAATAAATAACTTTTTAGACTTTTTGTAATTAGAAGCTGATATTTACAGTAAAAAACTATTAATTTATTCTCCGTCGTGATTTACACTCTTATACTTCTGCTGATACTTCTTAAGCATTGCAACAGCGTTTCTTTTACCGTTGTAAACAAAACCACCATTCCAGTATTCAAGAGCAGCAAAAAGAGCATTACCACCATCCTGACTGTCTGATTCCTTTGTACGGAAAGAAACATAATCAGCAAGCTGCATAAAATCATTATTGTGAAGACATTCAAGACGCTTCTTGTTAAACTCATTCCATTTTTCAAGATCCTGGAAACCTTCACCTTCATCCTGTACGATTATATGTGCGTGCGTAGGGCTGAATGAATACCATACAGTTACTTTCTTATTAATATCACAGTGATTTCCATGCTTAACAGCATTCTTAATAACTTCACTAATCTGCTGTTCGAGAAGGTTCAATTCCTTAATTTCTGTAGGTGCAGACTGAACGATAAGCAATGTAAAATATCGGATCTGTCTGAAGTCAGAAGGGAATTCCTTCTTAAGCATATTTGTTTTATCGAATAACGGATCGTTTTCGTCCGAGCGTAATTCTTTTAATTCCTGTGCCACGAGTTACTCCTTTACTTCCAAAAAAACTGACTACTCTTTCACCATAAGAAGGCCTTCCTCTACGCTGTTTGCAATAGGGAAATAACCCATAAGCTTTGTAAGCTCAATAACTTTCTTAACCGAACCATGA
>JAFZLJ010000073.1 GCA_017551545.1 Treponema sp.
GGAGGCCAGCTTACAGAAGCAGTCCGCCGCCGTCCATACAGCGTTATTCTTTTTGATGAAGTAGAAAAAGCTCACCCGGATGTATTCAACGTTCTTCTCCAGGTGCTCGATGACGGACGCCTTACAGACGGACAGGGTAGGGTTGTAGACTTTAAGAATACTATTATCATAATGACAAGTAACCTGGAACAGTCAATGCTGCGCCAAACCTTCCGTCCTGAATTTCTGAATCGAATTGACGAAACTGTTACCTTTGGTGAACTTAGTAAAGAACATATTAAGGCAATTGTTGGCCTCCAGCTTGAACGAGTTCAAAGCCGCATAAAGGAACGAAAAATCAAGCTCAACTTTGATGATTCTGCAATGGACTTCCTGTGCGAAAAAGGCTATGACCCAACAATGGGTGCCCGTCCTGTAAAACGCGCCATCCAGAATTATGTCGAAAACAAATTGGCAAAAGAGTTGCTTTCGGGTAATATATCAGATGGTGACGAGGTTGTGATTTCTTGCGAAGGTGATGACCTTGGCATAAAGAGATTGTCGGGTCAAGCCCGACAATGACAGCCTTAGGCAAGCCCGACAATGACAGCTTGTGTCATTCTCGACAATGACAGTTTTTGTCATTCCCGGGCTTGACCCGGGAATCTATTATCTGAGGAAATAACTATGACAATTAAAGATCAGGCCATTGCCTGGGTAAAGGATTATTTTGAAAAAAATGGAAACAGCCAAACAAAAGCTGTAATCGGTATTTCCGGCGGAAAAGATTCTTCTACAGTTGCTGCACTTTGTTGCGCTGCTCTTGGTAAAGACCGCGTAATCGGCGTAATGATGCCAAACGGCGTACAGGCAGATATAGAAGATTCTAAAAAACTCTGCGCTTTCTTGGGCATTAAAAACTACACTGTAAATATTGCAGGTGCCTACAAAGGCCTTACAGAAGAAATAAAAGCAGTTACAGGCGTTCAGGAAACTCCGGCTCAGTACAATACAAATACACCGGCACGACTTCGCATGGCAACACTTTATTCAATTGCAGCTATAGAAGGAAACTGCCGCGTTTCAAACAACGGAAACAAAAGTGAATGCATTGCAGGTTACTTCACACTTTGGGGCGACGGAGCAGGCGATTTTGCACCATTGGCAAATCTTTATGTAAGCCAGGTAATCCAGCTTGGAAAAGAGCTTGGCCTTCCAGATGACTTAACTCAAAAAGCACCATCAGATGGAATGAGCGGCATGACAGACGAGCAGAAGCTTGGCTTTACCTACGACCAGCTTGAAAAAGTTGCCGAAGGAAAAACAGAAGGCATTGCACCTGAAGTTGTAGAGAAGATTCAGAAACAGATAAGTACAATGGCTTTTAAAAAAGAATTATTGAATTTGCCTAAATTTATGCCATTATAAATGTGGCAATCTATTTTTTGTTAGAATTTTTACCGCGGAAGAAATCTTTAATTTTCTCAAAAAGATGCTTAAAGAATAAATAAATCCTATAGAAGAACCCCGGATTGCGCAGGCGTTCAAGTCGCTTGTAGCCTTCAAGGAGTTCTTCGTCTGTAAACTCCTTGCGCTGGTTGTTTTCTTCTATTTCCATTTCGAGCTGTTCAATTTCTGTAAGATTGTCTACGATGTTTGCGTGAATGTTAGTCCAGCCAAGTTCCTTTGCTGCTGTAAGACGGCGTTCTCCGGCAATAAGTTCATATTTGCTGTTAATTGTAATCGGGTTTAAAAGTCCATAGGTACGAAGACTTGCCTTGAGCTCTTCAAGATTACCAAGGTCCTTTCTAACGCGGCGCTTAACTTTAATATTCGCAATAGGAATTAACATCGCTTACACATTATTCCATTAAATAATTATAGTCAATATCAGAATCGGAATCTTCTGGTCTTATAACAGTAGAAGACTGTTCTTCATAACTATATGAATTGTTAAGATCCTCATCCTTACTAAAATCATAACCAGGCTTCTGGAAATCAAGATTATAAGAAAGAGGAGTTGTATCTATAGAAGTGGCCCACCATTGACCAGACTGATACATTTCTTTTTCAAGACGTGTAACTGCAATTATAGAATTAGTTGTATTTGAATGAACAGTACAGAAATCTGTAGGAACTGTACCAGAAAGGAACCACTGGGTTGTCTTATGGTCACCACATGCATCTGTAAGTAATTGTCCGCTTACAGAACAAACAGTTGCTTCAATTACACCTTCAAGCGGCTTGTTCCAGTCTTTAGAAGGCAAATCGCTGTTGATTTCACCCATAAAATCACCCCAGGCATAACCTGCAAGAGTAGAACCTGTAATATTCAAACCAAGAGACTGTCCTGGCTTATCAAATCCGAACCAGAAGGCAGCAGCGTAATATGGAGTAAATCCACAAGTCCAGGCATCGGCCCAGTTTTGTGTAGTACCGGTTTTACCTGCGGCAGGCATTCTGTAAGAACGTCCATTTGCAGCTTTATATTCAAACTTGCCCTTTTGTCCGGCAAGAGTACCACCACCGTTTACAGTCTGTTCAAGAAGCTTTGTCATAACAAAAGCAGTCTGTTCAGAAATAACCTGAATCTTATCACCTTTGGCAGTCTGTTCTTTACGGATATCAAGCTCCGGAGTAAGAATTACGTTTCCGTTTTTATCTTCTACAGTGCGGATTGCCATTGGAGTAACTTCTTTACCACCGTTAGCAAAAATTGCGTAGGCACGAGCCATTTCTATAGGACGAACAGAACATACACCAAGTCCAATAGGGTAACCCGCAACAAATGCGCGGCTAGGAAGCTCTTCTTTAGAAATACCAAGCAATGCAACTGCACGGTTAATTGCAGCCTCAAAGCCAATTCCATCAAGTACTTTAAGAGAAGGCACGTTCATAGAGTGAATGAGCGCATAGTAAAGTGAAACATTACCCATCCATTCGCCCTTGAAGTTTTGTGGAATATAAGGCTTACCGTCTGCAGTATGGAATACAACAGGAGTGTCGGAAATTTGAGTAGCAGGTGTGAACTGCCTTGAATCAATTGCGGCAGAGTAGTAAAGAGGCTTAAAGGTAGAACCAGGCTGAACCTTTGCCTGAACGGCACGAATAAACTGATTTTCCTGATCATACTTGCTTCCGCCTACAAGAGCATCAATATAACCTGTTGAAGGTTCAATACAAATCATTGTTCCTTCGATTGTTGTTTTTTCTGCTTCCTGTTTTGCAAGTGTTGTAGCCTTATTTACAATATCAATTTTAAGTCTATCTGTTCCGGTCATCATCGAAATAACATCAAGCACCGGATTAATTTTGTTTATATAAGTTGAATTAGCAACAACCTGAGCACGCTGTTCACTTACCTTAAGCGACGGAATATCAAAGATAAGAGAAAGCATTTCTGTTAAAGGAATGTATATACTTGTTGAAAGGTCGCCTCTTGTAGAATGCTCACGCTGGTAAAGATAGTTTGCGCGTTCAATATATTTTTCCATTACAGACTGTGCAACTGCCTGATGCTGAAGATTCAAAGTTGTATTTACAGTAAAGCCCGAAGAATAAATATCATCAGAACCGTAAATCATGTTGCCAAGCTCACGGCGAACGTATTCACTGAACCATGGAGCTTTATCGTCGCGAACCATGTAGGCACTTGCAGAAGTTCGTGTGTAATCAAAGGTTGCCCAGTAATCTTCAAAAGAAGTATCTGCTTCTTCCTGAGTAATATAGTTTGCAGCAACCATTGAAGCAAGAACGTTTTTCTGCATGTTCATTGCACGGTTAGGATGATCAAAAGGATTATAGTAAGCCGGGTTCGAAAGCTGAATTACAAGAATAGCAGCTTCTGCCGGAGTGATTTCCTGTGCGTTGTGACCAAAGTAATATTTAGAAGCGGCATTTACACCATAGGTTCCGCCACCAAAGTAGATTTTGTTCAGATAAAGTTCAAGGAGTTCGTTCTTAGTGTAGCGTCGCTCCATCTGAATAGCCCACCACAATTCCTTGATTTTTCGAATTACAGATTTATCTGTACGGTCACAATACAAGGTTCCTGCAATCTGCTGGGTAAGGGTAGAACCACCACCAAGCGACTGGAATGTAAGAATACCAACAACACCACGCATGATAGCCTTAAGATTATAACCGTTATGAGAGAAGAAAACCCTGTCCTCACGAGTGATAAGAGCATCAACCATGTGCTGAGGAAGGTCATTGTAAGCAATTATTTCGCGTTTTTCATCAGAAGAAAACTCTGTGATGATTTCGCCATTTATATCAAGCAGTTTTGTAGGCAGAGCATTGTCAAACTCTGTAAAATACTCCGAGTTTTTAATGTTCTGTGTTTCCGAAAGTGCCCAGCCAAGTACAGCGCCCATTCCACATGTAAATACAAAAAGCAGGCTTAAGAACACAACTGCTGATTTTTTCACCTTAATCATAAAGTATATTATAGTAAAAAATGTGTGTTGATTCAACCAAAAAAAAAGGCACGGATAGACCGTGCCATGCCCATTAGGCAATCAGGGACATGGGTGGGAGGGGAAATGTCCCTGATATTTTAAATATCGGGTGTTATACGCTAAATCTTTAATGGAATTTAAAAAAAATACATCATTATATGCCCACCCACGCGTCATTGCGAGCGCAGCGTGGCAATCCAGAGCCCAGACCCAATGCCTTCATCCGTCATTGCGAGCCACGAAGTGGCGTGGCAATCCAGTTATAAAAATCAATAAATCTATGTTATATACCCCGTTTTTTTGTAAGAAGTCCACTTTTTTTTCAAATTTATATATGTAAAATAATTTATTTTTGTATGTGGATTGCCACGTCGTACACTTCGTTACCTCCTCGCAATGACGTGTTGTTTCGTCATTGCGAGCCACGTAGTGGCGTGGCAATCCATATACCAGGAGGCATAATGAAATCATATATCTACATTGTATTCAACAAACGAAACGGCACATTATATACTGGGGTAACTTCTAACTTAAAGAAAAGGATTTATGAACACAAAAACAAAGTTTATGATAGCTTTACATCTAAATATGATGTAAACAAACTGGGTTATTATGAAGAATATAATGATATTAACCAGGCAATAGAAAGAGAAAAACAAATAAAAGCTGGTTCCAGAAAAAAGAAAATGAGTCTGATTGAATCAATAAATCCAAGCTGGGAAGATTTGACGTATTTGTTATAGGGCATTCACATGACTGGATTGCCACGTCGCTGCGCTCCTCGCAATGACGGAGGAGGTGGGGGCGGCGGGTAGGTAGAGCTGTTATTACTCATCCTCGCTAATCTGAAGGTCAACAGTCAAATTTACCTTATAAGATCGCCCTTTGGTAACGGAAATGCTTCGGACAATTTCGTAGTCGCCGATTCCGCAGCGGATTTTGTGGTCGCCTTCGGAAATTTCTACTTCTTTGCCTAAATCTTCGAATTTTTCGTCGTCCAGGTAGACTGTAGCGCCTTCTGGAGCGGTGATTATTACTGTTGGTTCAATGCTTTTAAGAACAATTTCTAAATCGGTGATTTTTGCCTGGTCTATACGAACCTTGCGAACTTCTGTTCTGTAGTTTTCAGAAATTACAGAAATATTGTGAATGCCTGTTCCAAGAACAAAGCCCTTTTGTGCATCCTGGAGCAGATAGGCGTTGTTATCAATAAAAATAGAAATATTTTCATCAAGACCGTCAGCTTTTGAATCTGCGGCTTCTGGAGTCGAAAGCTTAATTTTTAAAAGACCTTTGTCACTCAAGATAGGGCGCACTGTAATTGCAATTTTTGCATTCATTACTTCGTCTGGTACACCTTTCATTACCTGCTGAAGGCGTAAAAATACAAAATTGCCCTGTGCCGAAGGAATTGCTTCAATTGTTTTTGTATACTGATTTGTTTTGAATTGTGCATTTTTTGTAAGCGGTAACTGTAAAATCCACGAAAGCTTGCCTGGAACTACTCCAAAGAAAATCTTACTGCCGGAATAATCAATCTGCTGTGCTTTTGGGGCTGGTTTAATTTCGTCGTAAATATATGCGCCGCAGCAGTCACGCCACATTGCCATATCTTCCGGGATTTCCATTTTGAACTCTATTCCTTCAAGAAAAAGCCGTTCTTCTGGAATATAAACTGCAAGAGCGTCATTAAGGCCAACTTTTTTTGTTACTGCAAATGAAGCGTCTTCGGTAAGTTCAACAACATGACACTGCGCTACACGGAAGGTTTCTGCATAAAGTGATGAAAAGCTTGTGAATGCAATAGCAATCAAAAGAAAAGAGAAAATGAGTTTTCTTTTTACATCAGCATACATCGGGTTTTCCTTATCTGCAAAATCTTTCAGTTCTTTTTTAAATCTATAACAGATTCCGGATCCTGCGCAACTCCACCCTGGCGAATTTCAAAATGCAGGTGATCACCTGTAGCCATTCCCGTATGTCCTACATAACCTATTATATCACCTTTTCGTACAAATTGATACTGATTTATGCAAATTGATTTCAAATGTGCGTAAACGCTTGTCATTTTTCCTGTATCGTGAGTTAGGATGATGTAATTTCCAAAAGTAGGGTCATTTTCAATACAGTAGGCGGCATGACCATCTTTTACTGCATAAACAGGAGTTCCTTCCGGAGCAGCTAAATCAATTCCGTTGTGATCTTTCCATTCACCGCTGATAGGATTTTGTCTTTTTCCAAAGCCCGATGAAACCCAGAAAGTTCCTTTTGCAAGCGGAAGTCCAAGATAGGAATCAAGGAAATAAAAACGCTCGGTAGAAGAAAACTTTTTGCTTGTTAAGAAAATATATTCTTCTCCGTCTATGATAAAATAATAGTCGCTGGCGGTTAATTGAGTGTCTGCATATTTTTCGTGTAAAAGGATTTCAAGTGCAGTAGAATCGTCGTCTATGTTTTGTTTTATAAAAAGGCCCGGAACAGTAGGAATTATAACAGTTTTTCCTATGAGCGAGTCTGTTGAATTCTGAATTTTATTAAGTGTGGCAAAAGTGTCGTAAGGAATATTGCAGCGTGAAGCAAGAGAAATAAGCTGAGAATCGCTCCAGTGCAGGTCTGCCTTATCATCTTGAGTAAAGGTATGAACAAAAAAAAGAAAATCAGGTTTTTGATTTCGTTTTATGATTTTGTAGTTGTCTTCAACAATACGGTTATATTCGTCAAAAATAGGATTGTTTCGCGCAGTTTTAAGTCTTTGTAATTCAGGAAGAGTTTGGGTATTTATTACAATAGGATTTTCTGCTGTTTGTGCAGATAAGGCAGTTCGCGGCAGTAAAAATGTAATAAGAAAAAATGCTGCTGTAAGAATCTTTTTAGCCAGATTCATTATGACTTCCGTTTTCTAAAAAAGATTTTTCGAATTATAAGACCAAGAATGAGTGCGGCGCACAAAATGAGCACCGTTGCAGTGTAGATGCGTGGTGCCGAGGTAGAAAACTTCCATAAAGGGAAAACCAGGACAATGGTTGCAGCAACACAAGCCGCTATAAGCAGCAGGATTCTTAAGAATACAATGAATTTGCCCTTTGCCCGCATGGTTCCCCTCTATAAAATAGCTAATTATTCTTCAACGATAGCGTCGGCAGGACAGTCTGCAACACAAGTGCCGCAAGAAATACATTTTTCCTGATCGATTACGCGTGCATCGTCTTTTTCTGAAATTGCTCCAACCGGACAGTCTGGTTCACAAGCTCCACAGTTTACACAAGCATCAGTTACTTTAAACATTATATCGCTCCTAAATAATGATATATATAAAATAATACATCATAAATATGCATTTTACAAGTGTGGATTGCCACGCCCTTCGGGCTCGTAATGACGGACTTTGCAAATGCACCAACGCATCACGTCATTGCGAGGGCGAAGCCCGTGGCAATCCATTTATTTTGAATACCCGAACGCTAGTATTGTAAATGCTTTATCTTCGTCACCTTCTGCCATTTTGATTTCTACAGTATGTTCAGCAGCCGCTTTTTCATCAATAATCATAACAACCATGCAGTTGTTCCAGCCGCCATCTTCGTGACCTGCGTAAGTTTGTGTGAGCTTTCCGTCTATATAAACCTCTGCCTTTCCAAAGCTGTCATTGTTTGCATTTTTATAAATCATCATGAGTGATTTGCAGGTGAGTGTCATTGTGAATGGTGAATTATTGGTGGTCCCTGAGCTTGTCGAAGGGCCACTTGCACTTTTCATCCAGTTATCAGGAAAGCACTTTCCGCCGTGGGAATAGCCCTGAATTGCATCATCCTTATGCGAAAAGTCACCGGCAGAAATAGAAACGTTTTTGTCTGTTGTATTTGAATGAACTGTTGCAAAGCTTTTGAACGGATTTTCGTTTTTATAACCGGCCGGAATTACATAAGGAGCATCTTCCTGTGCCTTATCAATTTCTTCTATAAGATTCATAAGACATTTAGCCATATAAGTGTGACCAAAGCTTGTAGGATGAACATAATCTGAATAATAAACCTTTGAATCTTTTTCCTGATTAACTCCGGAATTCAAAAGGCCTTTACTTATGCTTACCTGCGGCAGGTTGTAAAAATCGGCAACAGGAGAAATCTGTGCCTGCTGGTTTGTATAAGTTGCAGCGCCATAAAGCATTATGACTGCAGTTTTATTTTCAAGCGCGTTTCGTACAAGATATTCCATGGCTCTGGTGTTTGAACATTCAAGCCAGTCATTTACAGCAAATTCAATTATAAGAAGATCCGGATTTTTCCCAGCAGGTGTAACAACATCCTTCTGGTAGCGGATTAATCCCATAGGAGAAGGGGTTCCTCCAATTCCTGCAGGAATGAACTTTACCTTGCTTTTGTCAGCGGCATATTCTTTTATGAATAAATCCTTGAACTGATAAGCGTAGCCCTGTGTGTATGTTGCAGGACCAGCACCTTCTGTAACAGAACCACCTATTGCGGCAACAACAACTTCTTCGTCTGCACGCATTTTTGCAAGTACCTTTTTTACAAGCTGATTGTTTCCTGTAGTAACAAGACTTTTCTTTATGATTTCTTCATATTTTGAATCAGAAATACCAAGCCCGTTTGTAGAAGGTTCACCAGACGAAGCTTCCTTTTTTTGTTCTTCCACTTTTTTCTCCTTTTTGCTGCAACCTGAAAAGAAAATAACTGATGATAATGAAATGATTGTAAATACTAAAACAGCTGATTTATTCATAGCGAGCATTGTATATTATTTTGAATTATTTGTCATTGAAAAGATTCTGGGTAAAAAAAAGGCCGGGTCTTGCCCGGCTCGTAATGTGCTTTCAGTAATCTAAGTACTGGCACTATATTTTGTTCCAGCTCTAAGCGGCTGGTGGTCTTTCTGGTACTACATATTCTTTGAGCGTTGACCACGCTCTATCAAATTTCCGGACTCCTCATATTTGCCTCCTACCAAGTAACCGGTGTACGTCCTCATCTCGTTCCTTGTTACAATTATATATTAGCACAAAAAAAAGGCCTTGCAAGAAAAAAATAACTATATCTTTTTGGAAGAAGGTGTGGTATAATGGAAATTCCTATTACCAATTTACGATTTATAAGATCAAATGAATCAATCTTAAAGCTATATAATTCCGATGTCTATGAAACCTTAAGCCGTGAGTCTTCTAAATTATGGCAGGAAGGCTGGATTTATGTTTTTCAGATGATGCATTAAAAAATAATGTGAAAAACTTGTGTTTTTGACAAAAATGTCCAAATTTGGCTTGTGTATTTGACAAAAATGCCTAAATATTGCTTGTGTTTTTGACAGTTTCTGATATTATATAGGTTATAGAGGATATTCACATGGATTTAGTTCGAAAATGCGAAAAATTTATCCGCGAATGGTATAAAAATGGTGACAAAAAGGCTCTGCTTGTAAAAGGGGCAAGACAGGTTGGAAAAACTCATGCAATCCGAAGCGTCATGAAAGCAGAAAAGGCAGATCTTTTTGAGATAAACCTTATAGAAACTCCGGCTGCAATTGATGTGCTCAAAACTGCAAATACGGTTGAAGAACTTGTAATGGGCTTTTCTACATTGAGCAGTCAGAAAATCCAGAAGGGTAAAACAATCATTTTTATAGATGAAGTCCAGAAATATAAAGAAATGATTACCAAAATCAAGTTCTTTGTAGAGGAGGGAAGTTATCGCTATATTTTGAGCGGTTCTCTTCTTGGAATAGAACTTACAAATCTTTCTTCCGCTCCTGTGGGATATATGACAACTCTTGAAATGTTTCCACTTGACTTCGAAGAATTTCTTCAGATTACAAATATTGATGAAAGCACTATAAAGTCTTTGCAAACATCATTTGAAAATCGTACTCCAATAATGGAAGCGGTAAATCAAAAAATGCTTGATTTATTTACACGTTATCTTGTGATTGGTGGAATGCCCGAAGCAGTAAGCAAATTTGCAGATACAGGAAATGTAAATGATGTAATGCAGATACATACAGACATTCAAAATCTTTATAAACTTGATTTTACCCAGTATGAAGCACAAGATAAACGCCTTGTAATTTCAAATGCCTATGAATTAATTCCTTCTGAGCTTCTAAAACAGAATCGCCGTTACATCGTGACCGATTTGCAGAAGGGGCTTCATTTTGAACGTGTACAGAATACTTTTCTCTGGCTCAAAAATGCTGGAGTTGCACTTACAGTTTTTAATAGTACGGAACCAAGAGTCCCACTCAGGCTGAATGAAAAAAGCAGTTTGTTTAAGCTTTATTTTTCTGATGTAGGAATGCTTACTTCTGAATACGGAATGAGTACAAAGACAATGCTTCTTACCAAAAATCAGAATTTAAATGCTGGCGGAATTTACGAAAATGCTATTGCTCAGGAACTTACCTCTAAAGGTTTTAAACTGTACTACTATAATTCCAATAGGCTGGGCGAACTTGATTTTGTAATTGAATATAACAACAAAGCTTTGCCGATCGAAGTTAAAAGCGGTAAAGATTATACTCTCCATTCAGCCATGAACAACTGTCTTACAAATCCCGAATATCAGATGGAGGAAGGTTTTGTTTTCGCAAACTGCAATATTTCCCAAAAAGGCAAGATCACCTATTTTCCAGTTTATATGGTAATGTTTTTGCAGAAGATGAAAGGCGACCTGATTTTGAAGAAGATTGAGTTTTAGGTTTTGGAAAAAGATATTATTCAGTCCTGTTTCTTTCATCATAAGGATCCATTTGTTCGTTAAAAGCAGATAATTGATTTTCATTAAAAAAAGGCGCTTTTGCTGCGCCCTGTAAGGTGATTTTGGATGCTGTTATGTATTGTGTTATTGCCAGAAATCAGAGGTGCCATAGCTGGTTTCAAATGGCAATGTTTTTATTTTATCATCTCGGCAATTATCAGATGATGTAAAATCATGCCAATCATCCTCACTTCCCTGATAGTATACAACACAGTTATCTGGAACATTTTTAAATGCCCCATAATTAATTAATAGATTACTGCTCTTTGGTAAGTAGATTGCTTGTAGATTAATACATTCCTCAAAAGCCAGCTCACTTATGTTTTGAATTCCAATGGGAAATTTTATTGATTCAAGTTCTACACAGTTATAAAATGCATTTGTATCAATTTTTATGACATTATTGGGCAGTCTAATTGATTTAAGAGCTTTACAATGAGCAAAAGCGCTGTTTCCTATTGTTGTTAAATTATTCGGGAGAATAACATTATTCAGCGAAGTGCATCCTGAAAAAGCCCCTTGGGATATTGTTGTTACATCTTTGGGGATGATTATTTCTTTAAGAGCTGTACAATTCGCAAAAGCATAATTTCCTATTGAGTCTACTGCATCAGTTAGAGTTACAAATTCTAATGATGTACAACCATTAAATGTATTGGGACCCGTATGTATATGCAGAGTTATTCCTTTTAACCAGGTTTGATCTATAAAAGTACCGTCAGAATTGGTAAAATCTGTCAATGCTGTACAACCTGTAAAATCAAGATAAATCCTTTTGTTGTTTGATTGTGATGATACAGTAAGTGAAGATGGGAAGTATTGTCTCGAAGTATCCATTAATTTTATGTACCAGGTATAATCTGTTCCCAGAGGAGGCAGCAGATCAATCATATTTGTAAAATTATCTATTGAAATTTCGGGGTTATAATAAAACAACTGGGTTACTAAAGCTTTTTCATAGATTTTGCCTTCATAATAATAGTTCTCATATGTATCATCGACTTTGTATTCTGCTATTAGCTGGCAGTTTTCACATTCTTCTGAAGGTTTGAATGATGTGTTTGAAAGAGAAACTATATCAGCCTTTTTTGAATCTCTGTTAACAAAACCTGAGGTTTCAATTTCGTAATCTAGAAAATAATATTCATATATATGAACTTTTGAAAGGTTCTTAGGATCATCAGGGTCCGGAGCGTTAAAACCAAACTTTTCATTCAAAAATTCTGCCAGACATGATGTAAAAAGCAGAGGAATGATAAGTGATAGAATTACAAAACTGTGTTTTTTCATATTATATCGGCATTGCGTAAAAAACTCTCGTCATTGCGAAAAAAGCTCTCGTCATTGCGAACGAAGTGAAGCAATCCATGTATTAAAATGCATATTTATATGTGGATTGCCACGCTACGCTCGCAATGACAGGATAGTGTCATATTCGGGCTTGACCCGGATATCTATTAATAGTTCTCTGCGCTGATTTCGAAATAACTCTTTGGATGAGCACAAACAGGACAAACTTCCGGAGCCTTTGTTCCAACGATGATGTGTCCACAGTTGCGGCATTCCCAAACTTTAACTTCGCTCTTTTCGAATACAGCGGCTGTTTCTACGTTCTTAAGGAGTGCACGGTAGCGTTCTTCATGATGCTTTTCGATTGCACCTACAGCACGGAATTTTGCAGCAAGAGCAGGGAAGCCTTCTGCTTCGGCAGTCTTAGCAAAATCTTCGTACATTTCTGTCCATTCGTGATTTTCACCGTCGGCTGCTGCACCAAGGTTCTGAGCTGTTGTTCCGATTCCTTCGAGTTCCTTGAACCACATTTTTGCGTGTTCTTTTTCGTTGTTTGCAGTTGCTTCAAAAATTGCTGCAATCTGCTCGTAGCCTTCTTTTTTTGCAGTAGATGCAAAATAGGTGTATTTGTTTCTAGCCTGACTTTCTCCAGCAAAAGCTGCCTGTAAATTTTTCTCTGTCTGTGTTCCTGCGTATTTGTTCATTTTTTCCTCCTGTGAACTTTTTACAGTATTAGTTGTTTCATAAATCGGTTCAAAATCATCTGCCGGATGTCCGCAAAGTGGGCATGCAAAATCTGCCGGGAGCTCTGGACTGTTGTGAACATATCCGCAGATTTTACAACGCCAGCCAACAATCTTTCCCGATGTTGGTGCGGCCGGTTTTGGTTTGATATAGCTTTGATAATAAGCATAAGTAATTGGTTCTTCACGGCTCATGATTTTTGCATCTGTAACTTCTGCAGTAAAGAGTGTGTGTGAACCAAGGTCCTGAGCTGCAACTACCTTTGCACTTATAAGCGCGCAGATCTGCGATGAAAGGTAAGGGCAGCCGTTTGAGTCCATTGAATAATCAGTAAAGTCCTGGAATTTATCTACGTTCTTTCCGCTCTGATATCCGAATCGTTTGATTGTTTCAAAAGAAGTTTTTTTATCAAGAATAGAAAGTGTGAAAACTCCGGAATCTTTAATCATCTGGCAGGTGAGGTTAGAATTGATTACAGAAATAGCAATTCTTACCGGATCTGCCGCAACCTGCATACAAGTGTTTGTAACGCAGGCATTTATTTTTCCGTTGCTTTGAGTACCAAGAATGAAGACACCATATTGTAAACTGAATAGTGCTTTTGTATCCATGTTTTTTTCCTTTGACCCTTCGACAGGCTCAGGGACCACAAGGTTCGGGGTCCCTGAGCTTGTCGAAGGGCCATTAGATTACCTTCCCCAAGTCAGAATAAGATCGTAATTATCATCTCTAACTTCAAAATACTGATTATATTCGCCGCAAGTAGGGCAATATTCAGGAGCCTGTGGGCCTGTTACAATGTGACCGCACTTAAGACATTCCCAAACTTTTATAGTCGAATCTGCAAGCTGCTTTTTAGAATCTTCATCTTTAAGCAATGAGCGGTAGCGGTCTTCATGGCGCTTTTCAATTTCGGCAACTGCACGGAATTTTGCTGCAAGGTCTGCAAAGCCTTCTTCTTCGGCTTCTTTTGCAAACTGAACGTACATGTCTGTCCATTCGTAGTTTTCTCCGTCTGCAGCAGCTTTGAGATTGTCTGTTGTTTCGTTCAAGCCGCCAAGCTCTTTGAACCACATTTTTGCATGGTTCTCTTCGTTGTTAGCAGTCTTTGTAAAGATTTCGGCAATCTGATCTTTGCCTTCGCTCTTTGCAATCTGCGAAAAATATGTATATTTGTTTCTAGCCTGACTTTCACCGGCAAAAGCCGCAAGCAGGTTCTTTTCTGTTTTTGTTCCGGTATATTTTGACATGTTTTTCTCCTTAGATTCCCGTGTCAAGCACGGGAATGACACAGAAAGCTTTGTCATTGTCGGGCTTGGACCAGGACAGTTTGTCATTGTCGGGCTTGACCCGACAATCTTTTATTTTGATGCCCACAAACTGTGCAGGTTGCAGTAAGCATAGGCCGCTACAACTTCATCTCCGTCTACAATTGCAAACTTTGCAACCGGTGCGTCGCCTGCCTTAAGGCATTTGCGCTGATTTCCCTGCTTTGTGCTAAGGGCAATCCATTCTATATAATGTTCAGGAAGCATAGGGTGGTCAACAGAACCAACCTTAACTTCTACGGTATTTCCGTTTACTGTGATAACCGGAACATGCTTTTCAACAGCAGCATCAGTTGTTCCTGGAATAATCTGTTCCATTTCTTCGCCACAACAGATTGTTGGGACGCCTGTATCTTTAACAATGGCAATAATTTTGCCACAGACTTTGCATCGATAAAATTTTAATTCCATACGGACTCCTTCGTCATTGCGAGCGCAGCGTGGCAATCCACATATTACTCACAATGTTGTTTTTGTTATAATAGTTTTACTATTATACACCATAAAACGTTTATTGTGTAAAAAAAATGAAATGTACGATTTTATCGTACATTTGATATATAAGATGTATAAAAGTTTACAAAGATGTGTAACTAAAACTTGACATATGGGTAATTGAGTACTATATTATGAATTATGGAAAATATAATAAAATCATTACGAGAACAGAAGGGTTTTTCTCAGGAAGAGCTGGCTGTGCAGCTTGATATATCACGTCAGAGTTATATCAAATATGAAAATGGATTGGTAGAAATGCCGTTGGATGTTGTGCGTAAATTATCACATATTTTTGAAATTGATTATTCCTGTATAATAGACAATCAGCTTCCAAAAGAACCTTCATACGATATTCAAAAATCAGTTTTTAGTGAAGAAAAGCCGGATATTCGTATAAGCATTCCGGAAAATAATATAGAAAAGTTCAAGCAGGTTTTTCTTTATATTCTTGAAAAGGTTGGAGCAAAGCCTAATGTTGGTCAGACTGTTATCTATAAACTCTTGTATTTTATGGATTTTGATTATTATGAACTATATGAAAAACAGTTGATGGGTCTTTCGTATATTAAAAACAATTTTGGTCCAACTCCTGTTGATTTTGCAAAGTTAAGTCGTGATATGCAGAACGAGGGCCTTATCACAGAGATTAAAACAGAGTTTTTTAAACATGAGATGACAAAGTATCTTCCTCTGAAACTGCCAAATCTAGAATTGCTTTCTGCTCAAGAACTTGAATTTATAGATTCAGAATTAGAAAAACACTCAAATAAAACCGCAAAAGAATTATCTGATTTTTCTCATAAGGATATCCCATGGATTGGTGCAAAAGATCGTGAAGTTCTTGATTATGAAGCAGTTTTTTACAGGACACCAGAAACTTCTGTAAGGCAATACAGTGTAGAAGATGATTAATTACAAAACGCTGCCTGAATTTGACAAAGATTTTAAAGCTCTCATAAAACGATACCGTACTCTTGAAAGTGATTTTGATACTTTTAAGAAATACACAATTGAAACTTTTTATGAACAAAAAACTCCAACCACAGCTTTTGTCCCTGTAGAAGGTTTTTGTGGAGAAAAATATGTTTCAAACAAAGTCCGAAAATTTGCATGTAAATCTTTGCCAGGGCGGTGCTCCGCCCTCCCGTTTTATTTATCCTTTAATAAAGTTCTCCAGACTCTCTTTAGGTGCAAAGCCTGTAAATGAATTTACAACCTTGCCTTCCTTCATCATAACAAGTGTAGGTATACTCATAACGCCAAACTGTTCGGCAAGTTCTGATTCTTCGTCTACGTTTACTTTGCCTACTTTTATTTCATCGTGTTCTTCGGCAATTTCGGCAACTACCGGGCCAAGCATTTTGCATGGTCCGCACCAGGGAGCCCAAAAATCAAGCAGAACAGGTTTTTCGCTTTTGATAACTTCAGCATCCCAGTTTTGTGAAGTGATGGTTATTTCTTTCATGTGTGACCTCCACTAGAATTAATTTCTACCTATAAATATAATATTAAATATACACGGAGTAAACAAAATAATGCCGCACGTAAAGATTAATGACAAAATCTCACTTTTTTATGAAGAATACGGCACAGGTGCGCTTGATGCAGATAATATCATTCTTTCGGCTCAGGTGGGCTTTTATCCAAAAGGGATGCAGCAGTATCTTGCAACCTTAGGCTTTCATGTATTTTGCATAACACTCCGCGGCTTTCATCCTTCGACACTTGTAGAAGAAGATTACGGCGAACACTGGTACGATGTTTTTGCAGATGACGTTGCTGCTTTTGCAGACAAAATGGGAATTGCGCGCTTTGTTTATATGGGAGCTTCTCATGGAGCAGGAACAGGCTGGCACATTATGCTTCGTCATCCCGATCGTGTAAATGCATTTGTTGCAGTTGTTCCGGGCCCTCACAGTCTTGCAGAGGGAACAATGTCTTACCGCCAGATGCTTGCACAGGGAATCATAAAAGAAATCCCTCCTTTTAATCCGCCGATTGATAATGACGACGCACGACAGCTCAGACGCGACCGCCGCACAGAGCATATTAAAAATCTTCCGCCGGCTCCTGAACTTGAACGCAAGGTTGATTACGGCAGGCCTCTTATGTCTTTAGGCAGCGAAGAAAAACTTTGCGAAGCCTTGAAAAAAATTACTACACCTGTTTTGATTATAGGCGGTACAGAAGATCCGATCAGTACACCAGAGCTTATGATGCGTACTGCAAAATGTCTTCCACACTGTAAGCTTGTAATATATTCAAACTGTGGACACGACATAGATACCGATTTAATAGAAGAAACATGCGATGAAGCAGCACGCTTTATAACAAACGCACTTAAAACAAAAAAATGGTATTTGCCGGTGAAGGAATAGGGGAGAAGTTTGAGAAAGTTTGTAGTTTTATTTACAGTTTGTGCTGCTCTTTTTGCGGGTTGTTCTTCCAAGGACCCGTTTGATTGTGAAGAAATCAGAAATCCGTCGTATGCAGAAGAAATAGAAAAAATAGAAGCTTATCTTGATCAAAAGAATTTTGAAGGTGCTGTCCTTATTGCTAAAAAGAAAGATGTAATGTTTGCAAAAGGCTACGGCTTGTGCGACAAAAAAAATCCGGATGCGGGACAGATAAAAATAAATACAACCTTTGAAATTGGTTCAATCACAAAGCAGATGACTGCTGCCGCAATAATGCAGCTTGCAGAAAAAAAGAAGCTTTCTGTAAACGATAAAATTTCGCGCTGGTTTCCTGATTTTAAGTATGCAGATAACATTACTGTAGAAATGCTTTTGGATATGCATTCAGGCCTTACTGATTGTCTTAATGCGCCGTATGAATTTTTCCCAACAAAAATTGCCGATAAAATTGAACGCGCTACTGTACGTAATGAGCCAGTTGAAGAAGAAATCATTTTAAAATATTTAAACGACGCTCCTCTTTTTATTGAACCGGGTACCGAATACTTTTACTGTAATACAAATTATTATCTGCTTGCAAAAATCATAGAAAAGGTTTCGGGGCTGAGCTTTGAAGAATACATGCAGAAAAATCTTTTTAATCCGTGCAGCATGAACAACACTAATATTGAATTCCAGAAAACAGATGCACGCGGCTACGACTGGAAAAACCGCTACTACAGTATTCCGGCCGGCTTTTCAACTGGCTATGGCGACGTTAATTCAAGCGTAGTAGATTTGTTTAAATGGACATACCGCTTTGTAAATGGAAAGGTTGTAAAAAAGAAGACCTTCAAAAAAATGACAAACAGTGATTCTTACGGCTATGGCCTTTATGTTCAGAACGGCGAAATTTTCCACGGCGGAGCAACAAATGTTTTTAATTCATATGCCGCTTATTATCCAGATTCAAAAACAACAATAATCATTCTTATTAATTATCCGCAGAACGAAAAATATGCTGCAACTTATGCGCGGGGTATTTACAAAATCATTCAACCGCAAGATAATTCAAACTAGGAGTAGTACTTATAAAATGAGCAAAAAAACTGAAAAACGCATCAAACGACTTAGAAAAAATTCTATATGGCCACAGATTATTGAAACTTTCATTGTAGAAGTAGCTTTTATTGTTGCAGTTACAATTGTTCTGGTTGTAGACTTTAGTTCCGAAACTCATGACCTTGTTGTAAATGGCGCAAGTACCTGTAATTCAATTGTCAGATATGTAGATAAGGAATGGGATTCTTCGACAAACACGCTTGGACCAGAAGCACAGCAGGAACTTTCTACCATAGTAAAATATGATAATGAAATTATTAGTGCAATTAATATTATAGATGATGATTTTAATGTGTTTGCCTCTTTTGGTGACAGTGATATAAACGATTCTTCTTATTTAAAATATTTTGACCGGTCTTTGTTTGACGAAAACGGCTTTTATTTTACAGAGCAGGCTTCTACTTACGACGTTGTTGAAAAGAATTCAGATTCTTCTAAAAACTCACCAAATGTAGGTGTGGTAGTCGATGACGTTAAAGACGGAGCAAATGTTTCTATATTAATAGAAGATGATGAATTAGAGGCTTTTAGAATATTTAAAAAGCACTTCTTCAATAGTTTTGATTCATTCAATGACAAACAGTTTTATAATTGGGCAATAACAAAAGACAGCTGGTATTCAATGTGGATTGTTTATAAAACAAGTATTCCAGGTGTGAATGTTGCAGTTAAAAAAATAACAGTCAGGACAAAGCTTGAAATGTCACGCTTTGTATTTTTGGCTTTCGTTCTTGGTATTGTTTTCCTGTTTATTGGTGTTTATGAGCATTACAAACTTATTGCTGTTATCCTTCAGCGAAGAAAAATTAAGAAGCTTATTTATACAGACTCTGCAACCGGTGGTCATAATAAGGAATTCTTTATTTTCAAAGCAGGCAAGATGATAAAAAGCAGGCACCGCCGGTATGTTGTTGTTTGTCTGCGAATGGAAAAATTCAGACATTATCAGACTGCATATGGTATTAAAGCCGGAGACAATCTGCTTGAAGATTTTTACAAACAGCTTACAGGCCTTGTAAAAAAGAGAAAGGAGCTTGTAGCCCATTTAGAGAAGGGTGATTTTGGACTTCTTCTTCATTATGATAACGAAGAGCTTCTTAATATCCGCATGAATGTAATTACACAGGCGCTTAATGATTGCCGTCCTAATCAGCATCTGTTCTTTAGTGTAGGGGCGTGCCGCATTATTACACGCAGTGATGTCCTGGAAGAAAAAATCTCTAACGCAGGTGCTGCAATTTCTAAGCAGGATAAATCAACCGATACAGTTAAGTGGTTTGACGAATCTATGCGCGAAGAACAGATTTGGGAACGCCGCGTAGAAGATGATATGGACAGAGCTTTGGCAGACAACGAGTTTAAGGTTTACCTTCAGCCAAAGTATTCTACAAAGAAGGAACAGCTTTCTGCCGCAGAAGCACTTGTGCGCTGGATTCATCCGGAATACGGCTTTGTTTCTCCTGCCAAGTTTATTCCTATTTTTGAACGCAACGGCTTTATCACAAAGCTCGACGACTATATGCTCACCGAAGTTGCAAAGCTTCAGGCAAAGTGGCTCGAAGATGGTAAAAAGCTTGTGCCTATTTCTGTAAACGTTTCCCGTGCACATTTCAGCCAGTATGATTTAGCAGAGCATATCTGCGGAATCGTAGACACTTATAAGGTGCCTCATGAATTCATAGAGCTTGAGCTTACAGAAAGTGCCTTCTTTGACGACAAGCAGATTCTTCTTGATACAATCAAAAAGCTCAAGGAATACGGTTTTAAGGTTTCTATGGACGACTTTGGTGCCGGTTATTCTTCGTTGAACTCTCTTAAAGAGCTTCCTCTTGATATTATCAAGCTTGATGCTCAGTTCTTCCGTGATATTGAAGATAAAAAGCGTGCAGATCTTATTGTTTGTGACACAATCAAACTTGCTAAAAAACTTGGCATGCAGATTGTTGCAGAAGGAATTGAAACACGCGAACAGGTAGATTTCCTTGCAGAACAGCACTGTGACCTTATTCAGGGCTTCTATTTTGCAAAACCTCTTCCTATAGAAGAGTTCGAAGAAAAAGCTTTTTCGTGATTCTTTATTGACAACAAATAAGTTTGCATTTAAAATAGTTCTATTATGAATAAGAAGAGAGCTGCAGTTTTTGCAATCACGTTTGTCTTTAATTTGTTGTCACTTAGTGCCCTTGATTTTGTATTCAAACTTGAGCCTACAGTTTTATTACCAAATGTAATCGACCCAAAATGGAGTGTTGCTCCAGGCGTTACAGTGCAGGGAGATTTTGATTTCTTAAATTTCCTTACAGTCGGGGTAGAAGGTGGCTATGCTTATGAGCAGGCTAAAGCTACAGAAGACGGTATCAACACTGTCTTTGGTGGATTGAATGTTGGATTCTATTACTATCCAATTTCTCGACTCTATCTTGGAGCCGGCGGAAGTTTTGGTATTCATAACATTACTACCCAGATTCCTGTAGCAGGTAGTGAAAATTCTACTACTAAAAAAGTCTTTAATGGTTTGTATTACAGAGGTTTTGGAGAAGTTGGTTTCCGTGTAAATCCTTCTTTGAGTGTAAACCTTGCCGGAGGATGGGCGTCTTTCGGTTCAGGCACTGCTTTAGGTAATGCATTCCTTTCTGGTCCTTTTGCCGCAATTTCATTAAGAATGAATGGTCATTTTGGAGCTAATGCAAAGAGCTCTGCAATTGATGTGCGCATTACACAGGATGCAGATGTATTCCCTGTTTACAGTACAGTTTACGGTTATGAACCATTTGGTACAATTTATATTAAGAATGATGAAGGTGCCGAGCTTAGAAATGTTCATGTAAGCTTCCGCGCCGGTAAATATTCAAGTTCTGCAAAGCTTTGTGGTTCTGTTGATAAGATTAACCGCCATGCAAGAATGGAGTTCCCGCTCCTTGCCGATTTCTCTGATGAAATTCTTGGATTTACAGAGGATGGAAAAATCAGTGGTGAAATCATTGTAGAATATGAATTCCTTGGTAAGAAAATGAGCGTTACAGAACCTGTTATTGTTTCGGTTTGTAACAGAAACGCTTTCATCTGGGGCGACAGTGCTTCACTTGCAGCATTCATTTCTCCTGATGCAACAGAAATTGCTACATTCGCAAAAGAAGTTGCAGGAATTACAAGAAACAATATTTATACTGGTATGAATGCAAACCTTCAGTATGCAATTGGTATTATTGAAGGTCTTCGCCTTATTGGAATGGGTTACTCAGAAGATTATGTAACTCCTTACTCTTCATATCATTTTACTTATGATATGGATTCTATTCAGTATCCTCTTCAGACATTACAGTGTCTCTCTGGTGACTATGATGAACTTGGTATTCTTGTTTGTTCTTGTTTGCAGAACATCAACGTGCCAACAGGTTATATTCCATATGATGATGACTTTATTGTACTTGTAAAATTGAACATAGCTGCAAATCAGGCTCTTAATAACTTTGCTTCTACAGACGGTCTTGTTATTGATTATGATACTGATGAAGTTTACCTTGCACTTTCTATGAAGGCTCTTGATAAGGGCTTTACTGCAAGCTACAAAGCTGGTTCTGAAACTGTAGCAAAGATCTTCAGCAGTGAAGACGCTTATTATGATTTTGTTGATACAACAGATGCATGGACAGAATACAAGCCTGTTGCATTCAGTACAAACTCTTCTGTAACAACTCCAAAACAGGATGCACTTGTTAAGAATATCAAATCTGCAATTCAGGATTACATTTCTTCTGACATTGAAGAAGTTATTAAACGTGCCCGCAATTCAGGTGATTCTAACAAGCTTGGTGTAGCACTTGTTCGTGCCGGACGTTATTCAGAAGCTAAGCGTGAATTCCAGAAAGCAGCCGACAAAGGAAGCATTTCTGCAATGAACAACGTTGCAAATATCCTTATGATCGAAAAGAACTATTCTGCAGCTGCTGCACAGTATAAGGCAATTCTTCAGAAAGACCCTTCAAATGCCGCTGCAAAGAAAGGTCTTGAAAATGCAAATTCAAAAATTGAATAGGGAAGAGTAATGAAAAAGATTGTTCTTATTACATTGACTGTTCTCTTTTCAATTAAGCTTTTTGCGTTTGATTTTTCAATCAAGCCATTGGTGGCATACGAGTTCGCTACAGAAAAACTTTTTAATGAAGCTGGAGGTTTTTCTGTAGGTCTTGGTGTTGATATTTCTCCTGTTACAATTCGTCAGCGCGACAAGTTGTTTATTACAGGTCAATTTACTTCAACAAACTTTCCTACAAAGGCTTTTGGAGTTCAGTCACTTATTGATGGTGATTTAGGTATTGGATATTCATTCAGAATTGCCGATCGTTTTGGTATTACACCAGAGCTTTATGCCGGTCTTTGGAATTATCTTGGTTCAGACTCTCTTGGAGTTTCTTCTGTAAGTGGTATTTCTTTTGGCGGTAAGATTTATGCCGACTATTATATGTCGCCTTCTTTGACATTAAGCTTGTTCGGTGGTTATAAATCATTCTATACAAAACCAACACCATTTATAAATGATGTTCAGATAGGATTGGGATTAAAATACAGCCTTACACGCGGACTTTTTTCAAACAATTATATTCAGATTGAAGACAGTCTGGTTAACCCGCTTTTCCCTGTATTCTATGCTCATTATACAGATGAACCTTTTGGTGAAATAATCTTTATAAACAACGAAGATAACGATATTACAGATGTAACTGTTTCTGTTCTTGTTGAAGCTTATATGGCTAATCCGTATACAGTTGCAACAATTCCTGTTGTAGGCAGAGGCGAAGAATTCGACGTAGAGATTTTTGCATTCCTTAATGAAAACATTCTTGGTTTGTTGCAGCCAAAAGCAGCAAACTTTGATGTAACTGTAGAATACAATTCATTAGGAAAGCGACAGTCTGTTACACACACACTTCCTATTACTATTTTGAGCCGTAACTCAATGACTTGGGAAGATGACCGTCGTGCTGCTGCATTTGTTTCGGGAAAAGACGCTTCTGCACAGAGATTCGCAAGAAGAGTTAAAGCTGTTGTTAAAAATGAACTTAAATCAAACGTGCCTGTAAACGTTCAGTATGCTGCTGCAATGTTTTGTGCCCTTAAAGCATTCGGAATCAATTACGTAGTAGACCCGTCTAGTGCATTTACCGATAATGTAGGTACAGCTGCTGTAGACTTCCTGCAGTTCCCGTACCAGACACTTACATATCATGGCGGGGATTGTGACGACCTTACAATTCTTAACTGCTCTTTGTTAGAGGCAATTGGTATTGAAACTGCGTTTATTACAGTTCCTGGTCATATCTTTATGGCATTTGATTCAGGTCTTTCACTTGAAGAAGGTAGAAAGAAGCTTGATAAAGGTTATTATATAGAAGCTTATGGTAAAATCTGGTGTCCTATTGAAATTACACTTTCACAGGATACCTTTGGTCTTGCCTGGACTTATGGTGCAAGAGAGTGGAAGAAAGCAGGTGAAGATGCTCAGCTTATTCCTTTGAGCGAAGCATGGTCTAAGTACCTTCCAATCAGTGTTCCTGGTTCAGATACTTCTATTGATGTTCCTTCTAATGAGGAAATAATAAAATATTTTAAAGAAGCAAAATATTATTGATTTTTTTGTAAAAATCGATGATACTATATAGTAGAGAGGAGGTTTTTGATATGAAAAAACTTTTTGCTTTGTTATTGGTTTTGTTCACTGGAACAATGTTGTTTGCAGCTACAAATTCTTACGTAGTTAAAGCAGTTGTAGGAACTGTTGAATATGAATCAGCTCCAGGAAAATGGACAGCAGTTTCTATTGGACAGGAATTGTCTGCATCTACAGTTCTTAAGACAAAACTTAATTCAAGTGTAGATATCGAATTTGATGGTAAAATTGTTACTATCAAAGCTAAGCAGAATGGTTCAGTAGAATCTTTGTATGTTGCTTCTGCTTCAACTAAGGGTGGTCTTAAACGACAGTCAATTGCTAAGGCTGATGCTGTAGACTCTGCAGATGGATCACGAGAAGGAGTTTCAACAGCTTCTTCAAGAGCTTCTGATGCAAAAGAAGACTATACCTGGGCAGAGTAAGATACTCTAAACAGTGATGAAAGGGGCTTTTTAAAGCCCCTTTTTTTGTTATTTGTAAAGCTATGAAAAAAATACTTATTTCAATATTAATTCCAATTATATCTGTTGCGATTTGTTCGCTTTTGTTGTTTTCTCCACTTGATTATAAAGTTGCAGATTATTTCCAGCGCCCGCTTAAGTCTACCGTTGAAAGCCCTGAAGTTTTAATGGTTATGGTAGACGATGATGCAGTTGAGCAGATTGGTACATTCCCTTTTTCTCGTACCGTTTATTCTCAAATGCTTACAAACCTTAAAGAGCTTGGTGCGCGCTCTGTTGTATTCGATTTAAGCTTCCTTGATCGTTCTCAGGCTGCTGTTGATGAAAAATATGTAAGAGAATCTTTGCCAGGTTATGTAGATGATTATTTTAGTCTTCTTAACGATACTGCTGCAGATTCACTTATTGCATTAGAAGACGGAGACATGGACCTTGATGAAGCTTATGATTATTATGATGCCGAATCACGAAAATATGCTCTTGAATTGAATACTGCTATTTCGCATGTAATTAGTCCTGTAGATGAGATTCTTGCAAACTCAATTAAGGATTTTGGAAATACATTCTTAACACTTACCTTTGAAGATAAGGCTGTTGCCTCTGATATAGAAAATGAATTCCTTGCAAACTATATTGCACTCCGCCATGTAATTGCAGACAACGACACCGTTACAAAAGAATATGAAGGTGTTACTCCTGCATTATATGATTTTATTACACAGGCAAAATCAGCCGGCTTTGTTAATGCAGACCCGGACAAAGATGGTTCTTACCGCCATGTTAATCTTGTTGTAAAATATAAAGGTCAGTATTATGCTCAGCTTGTTTTCCGTCCTATTCTTGAAATGCTCGGAAATCCTATTATTGAAATTACAGACAATTATATAAAGGCCGGAGATCTTAAGATTCCACGTGCACAGGATGGAACTGTAATTTTAAAATATCCAAAGAATAAGAAGTTTACAGCTTATAACAGACTTTCGCTTGCAAATATTTACTTCCTTACAACAATGGAAAATACCTTCCTTACAAACCTTGGAATTATGAATAATTCAGGCTTCTTTGATGATCTTGATGCAGAAGAAAATCCGTATGATTTGTATGAAACTGCAGAGTATATCAAAGAAGAACTTGTATACGGCGAAGATGAAGAAGAGGGTATTACTTACGACGTATATATAAAATATCGCCAGCTTTATTATGAAGCTTCTCAGGCATTCCTTACAGACGAAACAGAAGAATACTTTATTGATGTGTTTGCCGAAACTGATGATGATGCAGATTATATTCACGAGCTTTTTACAGAAACAAAGACTGCTTTCCAGAAATATATGGAATCACATGAAAAATATGCAGAAAAAGTAAAAGATGCAATTTGTATTATTGGTACTTCTGCTTCAAGTACTTCGGACTATGGTATTAACCAGTATCAGGAACATTTCCCGTTACCTGGTGTTCACTATACTCTTGCAAATCAGCTTCTTTCAAAAGACTTTGTTGATGATTCTCCTGCATGGATTTCTATTTTAATTGCAATTGTTATTTGTCTTGGTTACAGCCTTGTAACTTACAGAATTAAGCGTACAACTCCACAGATTTTTACCGGAATTGGAGCAGTTATTATTACAGCCGGAGCACTTCTTTTGTACTTCCTTTTAACAAAAACATATGTTGGTACAGTTGTTCCAGTTGTATCTGTATTCGTTTCGTTTGTTGCAACTACTGTAACAGGATTCATTACAGCAAACCACGACAAGAAGTTTATTACAAACGCATTCAGCCAGTGTCTTTCAAAAGAAGTAGTAAACGAAATTGTTGCTAATCCTTCTTCATTCAAACTTGGTGGTCAGCGTCTTGAAATGACTGCCATGTTTACAGATATCCAGAAGTTCTCTGGTTTTAGTGAACTTCTTACTGCCGGTCAGCTCGTTGCTTTGCTTAACTACTATCTTACAAAAATGTCAGACATCATTATGGAAGAGCGTGGTACTGTAGATAAGTACGAAGGAGACGCTATTATTGCTCTTGTTGGTGCTCCTGTTCAGATGGATGACCATGCTCAGCGTGCTTGTGCTGCTGCAATTAAGATGAAGGCTGCAGAAGACGTAATGAACCAGGAAATTGCACAGATTGCTGCCGGTGAAAAGCCTGCCGAAATGGATGAAGAACTCTACCAGGCATTTAAGATTATGGTTGAAAATAACCGTAAGCTCTTTACACGAATTGGTTTGAACTCTGGTGAAATGATTGCCGGTTATATGGGTTCAGAAAACAAGAAGAACTACACTATGATGGGTAACAATGTAAACCTTGCCAGCCGTCTTGAAGGTGTAAACAAGCAGTATTCTACCGGTGGTATTATGATTAGTGCCGCAACCCGTGATTTGCTTGGAGACCGCTTTGTTGTTCGTAGCCTTGACCGCGTTCGCGTAGTAAACGTTAATACTCCAATCCGTTTGTATGAACTTATCTGCGAAAAAGAAGGTGCTGCTCCTGAGCTTCTTAAGTATTATGAAAACTGGGAAATTGCCCTTAAGAACTTTGAAAATAAAGAATACGAAAAGGCACTTGAACAGTTTAAGACATTGCACCAGCACAAACCTGATGACAATGTTGCTGCATACTATATCAAGATTACAGAAAACTTCTTTGTAAAAGGCAAGTATCCTGTTGAATCTGATGATGTTGGTGTTGCTTATAATCCGGAAGATGGAGTATTCAAGCTGCTTCAGAAGTAACCCGCAATCGTCTTTGCGAGTACAGCGAAGCAAACCATAAATTATGAAAAAAAATTTAGGAAACAGACTAAAGAAATTTCTCAACAATGTTAAGTATGCGTTAAAAAATCCGCTTACTTATGCATGGATTGCTCTGTTTATAGTTCTTGCCATTGCAACAGTAGTTGTTTTCAAAACAGAAACTCAAACCGAAAGCGGAATTGAAACAATGTTCGATTCCGTGTGGTTCACTCTTGTTTCTGTAATGGCAGGATATTTTGATTATTGTGTAAAATCTGTTGGCGGTCGTATGGCTGCTCTTGTGCTTCTTGCACTTGGTATGGTTTTGCTCAGTGTTGTTACCGGTAAAATTGCATCTGTATTTATGGATATGCAGATGAAAAAAAATAAGGGACTTAATAAGATTAAGAGTATGAAAGGACACTTTTTGCTATGCGGTTGGCGTCCGGGTTTTGAAAAGATTCTGGATAGCGTTTTGAATTCTAATACGGATATCACTCCCGATATGATTGTTATGGTAAACGAAGCTCCGTCTGACCAGATTGAACAGCTTCGTTCAGAAAGCCGTTTTAAGGGCATTCAATATGTAGCAGGAGATTTTGCCGATGAAGCAACCCTTAAACGTGCAAAAATTGAAGATGCTTCGCGTGCACTTATAATCTGTGACCGTTCCAAAAAGTTTTCGGATCTTGAAATAGATTCGCGCACAGTTCTTGCTGTCCTTACAATTGAAAATACAAATCCTGGAATTTATACTGCTGCCGAGCTTATTGACGTAAAGTTTCAGAAGCACCTTGAACTGGCCCACTGCGATGAAATCATCCTTACTCAAGATTACGAGCACAGCCTGTTGGCAACTGCTTCTTCTGGCCGTGGTTATTCAAATGTAATCCGCACCTTGATTGGTGATGATGATAAATCAGGAATCCTTATAGAAGATATTCCTGCTTCCTGGATAGACAAGCCTTATATTGATTATAAGCGTTCACTTGGCCCGAATGACGGCGTAGTGATAGGACTTCTTTTGAATACAGGTAATTTCCACCAGCGCCGTAAGGATGCTCTTCGTGAAGCTCAGAAAAATCCTGATGTAAAGAAGATTGTAGACGAACTTAAGAAGGTAAAGCTTCTTAAAAGTAACGAGCCTGTTTTATGCCCGGCTCCAGATTTTGTTATTCCTAAGAATGCCAAGGCAATTTTTGTAAAATAGATTGTCGGGTCAAGCCCGACAATGACATGTCATTCCCGGGCTTGACCCGGGAATCTCAAATTAAGGAGTTCTAATGGACAATTTTGAAACAGTATTACCAAAGCTTGTAAAAATAGAGCTTTTTTCTGACTTTGATGTAAACAATGAAAACGACCGCCGCATCTTAAAGCTTGTGTATGACAGCATGTCGGTAAAGAATTATAAAAAAGGTGACTGCATCATCAAAGAAGGTGAGCACGGTGACGAGTTCTTCATTCTTTATTCAGGCAGTGTTAAAGTTCAGCGTAATACTCCTGCCGGTGATGTTATTGCCCTAGCAAAACTTACAAGCGAAATGAATATTTTCTTTGGAGAAACTTCTCTTATCAGCAGTGATACCCGTACTGCTACAGTTCTTGCCAGCACAGAATGCCGCTGTATTGTTCTTTCGGGAAAACACTTCCTTGAAGTATGTGATAAGGAGCCACTGCTTGGCTACCGTGTTCTTCTTCATCTTGCAAAAAGAATGTCTCAGACAGTACGTAATACAAACAGCGACAAGGCTACTTTATACGAAGCACTCTTCAGTGAAATAGAGGGAGACCTCTAATATGGGCGCCTTAAAATATATTGTTCTTGCAGTAGCTGTCCTCATGTATCTTCTTGTAATTCTTTTTCAGAACAAGAAGGTGTGGTTTACTTCTGCCACAGCTGCAGTTGTAATTATCCTTGGAATTATTTTTCCGGGCCAGATTTTTGATGGTGAAGGCCGCCTTTATGCCTTTACTCATTCGCTTTTCCAGATTATCAACTGGAATGTAATAATGATTTATCTTGGCAGCATGACTATTGCCGCCTTATTCTTGTATTCAAATGTGCCTGCCCGCATTGCAGACGGCATTATAAACAACAGTAAAAACACCGGAATTGCAATTGTTCTTATTCTTGCAATGACAGGTATTATTTCTATATTTGTAGAAAACGTAGCAACTGTTCTTGTAATGGCGCCTATTGCGCTGGCCCTTTGCAAAAAGCTTGATAAGAATCCAACATACTTTATGATTGGTCTTGCTGTTATGTCTAACATGGAAGGAACTGCAACTTTAGTAGGCGACCCTCCAAGCATGATTTTTGCAGCATATGCAGGCTACAACTTTAACGACTTCTTTGTTCACCAGGGAAGACTTTCTATTTTCTTTATAATTCAGGCAGGCTTAATTGCCGGTTGTCTTTTCTTCTATTTCTTTTTTGCAAAGCTTGGAAAGCAGAAGCTTGATGTAGAAAAAACTCAGGTAATTTCGTGGGTGCCTTTTATTCTGCTGCTTGTAATGATTTTTGGTCTTGGTGCCGTTTCATTCATAAACACAGATTTTGCATATCTTAGCGGACTATATGTTTTTGCGCTTGGCATTATTTCTGTGTTGTGGTTCCGTTTGAGCCAGAAAAAATCGGGCAGTGAAATTAAAGAACTCATAAAGGACCTTGACTGGGAAACAATTTTCTTTTTGCTTGGAATCTTTGTTGTAGTCGGTGCTATTCAGGAAGCAGGCTTACTCGAACAGTTTGCGCTTTTCCTTTCAAAAATCTGCGGTGGTTCTAAGCTTCTTGGCTTTATGATTATTCTTGTTGTTTCTGTTCTTATAAGCGGATTTGTAGATAACGTTCCTTACATTATTGCAATGCTTCCGGTTGCAGGAACTCTCGCTTTAAACATGAACTTGAACAAAGAACTTTTTATGTTTGCACTTTTAATAGGAAGCTGCCTTGGCGGAAACCTTACTCCATTCGGGGCAAGTGCAAATGTTGTGAGCATGGGAATTGTAAAAAAAGAAGGTTATCCTATGAAGTTTACAGACTGGCTCAAGATTGCAGGACCTTTTACAATTCTTACTACAGGTGTAGCTGCCTTAGTTTTATGGGGATTATGGAATTAATAAGAGATTCCCGTGTCAAGCCCGGGAATGACGAAGGGTGTCATTGTCGGGCTTGACACGGGAATGACGAAGGGTGTCATTGTCGGGCTTGACACGGGAATGACGAAGGGTGTCATTGTCGGGCTTGACCCGACAATCTCATAGGAGATAGAATCGGACTAATGGAAGGACTCATAATTGCCGGAACAAATAATACCTTCACTGTAGAGTGTGATGATGAACTCACACGAAACTGCACTATTAAAGGTAAGGTTTTAAAATCCGACAAACAGTTTTATAATCCTCTTGCTCCCGGTGACAGAGTAACAGTTGAACCAGATCCAATAAACGAACATAAAGGTCAGGTGCTTGGTGTACTTGAAAGAAAAAATACATTCCTGCGCTGGAACGTAAAGGGACGCTGTCCTCAGCTACTGGCATGTAATCTTGATTATCTTATTCTTGTTTGTACTCCCGATGAACCACCGTTCCGCCCACGTTTTATAGACAGGGCATTGGCACAGGCAGAGCATCAGGGAATTACACCGATTATTGTCTGCAACAAATGGGACCTTGCCGAAGAAATGCAGACAGACGGTAGAGAAGAGGAGTTCGATGCAATTGATCGCCGTCTTACAATATGGAGCGACCTTGATTACAGAGTTCTTCGTATTTCTGCAAAAACAGGCGAAGGAATGACGGAGTTTGCCCAGCTTCTTGAAAATCATCTTAGTGCATTTGTTGGTCAATCCGGAGTTGGAAAGTCAAGCCTTATAAATGTAATGGACAATTCGTGTGTTTTAAAAACAGGCAGCCTTTCAAAAAAATACGGTAAGGGAAGTCACACAACTACAAAAGGAACTTTGATTCACCTTACATTAAACGAAACCCTTTTTGAAGGAGTACGCGGTCTTAAGGCAGATATAATTGATACTCCGGGAATCCGCCGCTTTGTACTTGATGATGTAGAGGCAGATGACGTTGCAATGTATTTTAAGGAGTTTGAACCTTTTATAGGAAAATGTAAATTCGGGCTTGGATGTAAGCATCACACAGAGCCGGGTTGCGCAGTATTAGAAGCAGTGCAGAACGGCAGTATCACGCAGGAACGCTACGACAGCTGGGTACGCATAAGTGAAGAAATAAGAACGGGGAGCTAGGAAGACTAATGCTTTCGGAAGAAGAGAGAAAACAACTTATTTCACAGTTAAACATTACCTATTGTATTCCCGAACTTTGGAAAAACAAAGAATCCTTTTTGAATCTTACAGATGAGCAGTATAAACAGTCTTTGTATGATCTTTCGGCTGCAATTCTTTTGCGCATCATTACTGGCGACATTGCTGCAGTTCCTCACTTATTGAATCTTTTACCTGATGTAGGCTTTGAAGATTTTATAAAGCCTATGATTCCTACAATCAGTAACAGAGACTTTTTACATTCGCTTTCCCGACTTGCATATCTTGGAGTTTCGCTTGAACCATATTACAGTACAGTTACAGGTCGTCCAAGTATTTTAAACGGCTTCCGTGATTTTTCATATTATGCTGATTTTGTTTTTAAGCATAAAGAAAAATCTCTTGATCTGCTTAAAGTTTTGTACGGTGATGATTTCAGACAGGTTTATGATATTATTTCGGCCGAAATATACTATCAGCGGAATGAATGCTTTGATGCAATGGTACGAATCACAAGTGCTATTCCGGTTCTTGAACGAAAGAAGAGCTTTATATTTTTGATTGTTGCACTTTATCAGCAGATTACAATTCTTACTATCAACGGCGAAATTAAATCTGCAGAAATCATAATGTCGCACCTTAAAGACAGAGTAAAGGATATAAAAGGAAGCTCCTTTGAATATAATATAGATGCTATGAGTGTACGCATGGCTCTTTATGACTGCAACCTTGAATATGTAAACCAGTGGCTCGAAAAAAAGGCTCCCGATGAAAATAAAGATTTTAATCTTATGGAAACCTACGGATATTTTGTAAAGCTCAGATGCTATCTGCTTTATGATAAGCATCTTGCTTTACTCGCGCTTGCCGAACAGCTCAGGTTTTATTTTGAACTCAGCCGCCGTCATATGGATATAATTACTCTTTCCTGTATTGAAGCTATGAGCTGGTATAAGACTGGTAATAAAGAAAAGGCTTTTGTACTTGTCGACAGTTTCTTAAAGCAGGCCGAAAAATACCGCTTATACAGGATAATTGCCGACGAAGGTATTTTGATGTTCAGGCTTCTGCAAGATTATCAGAAGGTCAGGGGAACAACACCATTCCTTTCAAAGGTTATTGGAATTACAAGACATGTTGCTGTTTTGTATCCGAATTATCTTAATATCTCGCAGGAATCGAACACAAACTTTACAGAAATGGAAAAAGATATACTTCGTCTTCTGGAGCAGGGTAAAACTTATGATGAAATTTCTGAGGTTTTCTTTATTTCTGTAAATACAGTGCGCTATCATATTAAAAAAATCTATCCAAAGCTTGATGTTTCTTCGGCTTCGCAGGCTGTTTTTAAGGCAAAAAAGATAGGTCTTATTTAATAATTTTATAAAAAACTACATTTTCATGTAGTGGACATTTAAAAATATGTGTGTATAATACTACATAGATAAAAAAAGTTGTTCCGATAAAAGTAATTTAATAAGACAATATTCAACTACATACTACTAGTTGTACTGGATATCGGAGTAAAAAAAAACTATTTATTTGAGACCGTCCCGGAGAGTGCGGTCTCTTTTTTTTTCTTTACAAAAAAATCATTTTTCTGTAAATTCATCCTATGAACTCAAATGCATTGCTCGAAGTTGATTTTTACCGCCTCAGAGACCAGGTTGCATCATACTGCATAACAGAAGAAGGCAAACAGTCCTTCTTGCAGCGCGAACCTTTAACAGATTCAAAGCAGATTGAAAACCTCAAAAATCTGAGCCGTGAATGGACAAAATATCTTAGTGCCTCTCATAAAAATCCTGTTTTGTACTGGGAAAGTATTGCCCCTTTAATTGATGTTGTTCGTGCAAATGGTACAAGTCTTGTGCTTGAGCAGGTAAAGGCCTTGGGTCAGTTTGTACTGAGTGTAAATAATTTAAAGCAGTGCATTACGCTTCATGCCGATGACCTTGAATTAAAAACTCTTTCTGCGCAGCTTGAAAAACTTCCCGATTTTACAGAAACAGAAAAACTTATTTTTCATATTATCACACCTGATGGTCAGCTTAGAGATCTTCCCGAAATTGCCGCTATTCGAAAACAGATTGCAGCGCTCAATTCAAAAATCAAGACAATCCTTCATGGTTATACAACAGACCAGAAGCTTTCGGGTGTGCTTGAATCGTCAGTACCGGTGCTTCGTAACGGAAGGCAGGTGCTTGCGGTAAAGGCAAGTCTTCAAAACAGAATCAACGGAATTATAATTGATATTTCGCAGTCTGCGCAGACAGTTTATGTTGAACCGCAGGAAGTTGTTCTTTGCAGTAACGAGCTTATTCAAAAAGAAAATGAACTCATTCAGGTTATAAACCGAATTCTTGCTCAGCTTACAAAAGACCTTCAGCCAAGTGTTCCGCTTTTCCGTCAGGCACTTCCTGTAATGCTTTTGATGGATACAACCTGTGCAGCCGCCCGCTGGGGAAACGAAAACAACTGTATTTATGCTGTTCCTGCTATTGGAGAGCCTTCGCTTCTTTTAAAAGCACGTCATCCGCTGCTTGGTGAAAAGGCAGTACCGATTGATTTTTATTTTATGGATGGTAAGCGTGTACTTATAATTACCGGACCGAACACTGGCGGTAAAACTGTTTCTTTAAAAACCTTTGCACTTTTTAGTATGCTTAATCAGGCGGGACTTCCTGTTCCTGCAGCAGAAGGCACAAGGCTTCCTGTTTTCAAAGAGCTTTTTGCAGATATTGGCGACAGTCAGGATATTGATATGAGCCTAAGTACCTTCAGCGGTCACATGAAAAATATTGCTCAGGCTGTAAGTGGCGCAGATAAGCATTCGCTTGTTTTACTTGATGAACTTGGAAGCGGAACAGATCCTCAGGAAGGAACTGCAATTGCCATGGCTGTGCTTGATACTCTTATAGAAAAAAAGGCATTTGTTCTTGTTACAACTCACATGGGCATTTTGAAAAATTACGGTTATACAAATCCGGGCTGTGTTAATGCAAGCGTTGAATTTGATCAGAGTACGCTTTCTCCGTCATTTAAATTGAATATGGGAATCCCTGGTGAAAGTCATGCCATTGCAATTGCAAGAAAATCGGGCTTGCCGCAGGATGTTGTAAACCATGCCAAAAATTATATTGCAACTGAACAGGCAGATGTTTCGTCTCTTATAAAGGGGTTGAACAAAAAGCATGCCGAACTTGACCGTATTCAGCACAAGGCACGCATGCTTCAGAAGGAAGTTGAAGAAAAAGAACTTCGTATAAAAGAAAAGGAACTTTCGCTTAAGCGCAAGGAAAACGAACTTAAAAAAGGTCATCAGCAGGAAATGCACGACTTTTTGATTCACAGTCGTCGCACTCTTGAAAATCTTGTACGCCAGCTTAGGGAAGGGGAGCTTACCCGCGAAAAAACTCTTGGAGTAAAACAGTTTATTTCTGAACTCGAAAATGATGTTGACCGGCTTGATAATAAAATTGAAGTTGAAGATGAAAAGCTTGCAGCTCAGGAACAGGCCTTTCAGAAAGAAAGCGATGCTTACAAAAAGCAAAACGGTTCGAACAAAAAGACAAAGAAAAAACTCAGTAATGCAGAAGCGCTTAAATATGCAACGCCTCTTACAGAGCAGGTATCGTCTAAGCCTGGAAAAAAACTTGAAGAAGAAGAGCCCCTTGTTTTTGAACCGGGTGCCGCAGTTACAGCTGGTTTTGCAAAGAACGAAGGAGTACTTATTGATCTTGTCCGCAAGGGCTTGTGGAATGTTCAGTTTGGCAGTGTAAAGATGACTGTAAAAGAAAAAGACCTTAGGCTGGTAAAGAGCTCTGCTGCAACAAAAATAAACAAGCCTCTGGTTTCTTATGACTTAGAAAGCGCTACAGGAGATGAACGACCGGTATTTGAACTGCGTCTTCTTGGCATGAGGACAGAAGAAGCAATTCATGCTCTGGAGCATCAGATAGACTTGTGTACTCTAAGCAATTTTACTCATTTTAGTGTAATTCACGGCAAAGGCAACGGAATCCTGCAGCAGGCCGTCCGCGATTATCTTTCCCACTGCACCCTGGTCAAAAGCTTTGATTTTGCCCCTCCCGAAGACGGCGGAAGCGGAAAGACTTATGTAAATTTGTAATAAATAGTTTACTTCCAGGCCTCACCAATAATTTTCATGGAATCCACCTTCCATTTTTCTGTTGATTTACCATTTAATCTTGTATCAAAGTTAAACTCTACGGGTATATAAATACTGCTTCCTGGTTTAAGGGTAATATCAAAGGAAACAGTTTTAAAGTATTGTCTTTCACTTGATTCGGCAGAAAGACTTATTGTGGAATTGTATATATCGATACTTCCTGTATTTGAAATTTTAAGAGTTCCGTTAATATACCGTACATAATAATTTGTAGATTCCTGTTTGTATTCATCCTCTGAGGTATAAACAGAAAGCAATTGTGCAGAACCTTTTGGATCTTCAAAAAATTTACAGCAAGAGAGCATAAATACAAGGGAAAATAAAAATATGAGTAATATTAATTTAAAATAGTTTTTCATAGTTATCTCCTAAAAGTCTTATCATAAATGTATCAATTCCGTTGCAGATTTTTATCAGTTCCAGGTAATTATCCACTGTTTTCCAGAAGCTTTGTATATAGTCACTGTAAATAAGAAAGTAAAGACTCTCTCCTTTATAAAATTCATCCTGAGTAATAAGCCCCTTTGACAAGAGTTCTGCCCTTTCTATGCGAAAGGTATTTTCACTTTCAAGCTGGGCTTTCAGTTCCTTGATGTATTTTGTATCTGCTTCAATCTGGGCAAGTAATATGAACAACTGTCCTTTTTGAGAAACCTGCTTTATCTGCATTTCTTTTGTAATTGAGTCGCTGTAAAGTCTGTAAATATCATTACGCAGTTTTTTTGCAGAAGAGAGTTCAAAGGTTTTCTGTATTCCTACAGCCACGGAAAAATCAATTGGATAAGGAGACTGATTAAGACTACGGAATGATTTGAACCAGTCTGAATAAGAATTGTAGAAATTATTGTCGGTCTTAAGAGTAGAAGAAAAATACAGAACCGGAGCAGAATTTTTATCTTCATTTTTCTTCTGAAGATTATATTGCCTTAAGCTATTAGAATAAATTTGTGAATCAAGATTCTGTTCAATCAGTTTTTCTGCCTCTTCGTGAAAATAGTTTGTAAGTTTCCCAGATATTTCCTGTATAAGATCAGCTAATTCTATTCGTTTATCATTTATCTGTTTAATATCAAAATCCGGAAGAATTAGATATAAGTTTTTTAATAAATCCTTTTCTTTAAAAGAAAGTTCATTCAATTTGTTTTCTGCTTCGACAGTCTGATGTTCTGCATAAAAGGATTGTAAACCAGATTGAAGCCCGCTTTTCTCTTTATTTTTTGCAGTAGAGGCCTGGCTTTTATATTCTTCTGCAAGTGCCTTGTAGTAATCTTTTTGTGCAAGCAGAATGTCTGCAGACGAAAGAAGATTTATTATACTTTTTAATTCTTCAAAGAGATTTTTTTCCATAATAAGTCGGCTGTAAGAAAGTTGTTCTCTTATTAAAAGAAGTTCGGTGTCTTTTGTAATTCCAAAGGCACCTCTGGTAAGGCTTTGATTAAGTTTTAACTGCAGCTGTGGAAACTGTATAAAAGCATTTTGCTCTGTAAGCCAGCTAAAGGCATAGTCTGCTGTAAAAGAAAGCTGTCCTCTGCCCGGAAGTTTCTGGATTACAGACAGGGATGCGGCAGGAGACATTAGCATTTTAAAAGAAGAATCCGGAGTTTGATTTAATACATATAAATTATCTCCACGCTGAATGTTAAGACTTTCCTGTAAGCCAGCCTGTATTACAGGAAACCAGGAATAATCATATTGTTTTTTCTGAATAAGGGTAGAAGAATATTCATTTATAATTCTATTTATTGTAATGCTGTTGGAAAAAGCGGTCTGCAGAGTCTGCTGCCAGAACTCTGTTTCGAGGGAAAAAACAAAGTTTAGTATGGAGAAAGATAGTAAACTAAATAAAAGGATTTTTTTCTTTAATACCATAGGTTAAGCTTTTCCAGAATATAATTAAGTATAGTTTTTCTTGAAAGTACTATTCTTGCATCTGCTTCAAGACCGACCTTAAGGGGATAACTTTTTCCTTTTTTGTCACTTAGAATTGTTTTTTCTATATTAGTACGTATTATAAAAAAAGCTTCACCGTTCTGAGTTTTTGTTACATCAGGATCAATTGTAATGATTGTCCCTTCCGTGCCCCCAAACTCATGGTAAGGAAGACTTGGAAACCGTATTTTTACCTTCATTCCTTCTTCTATTTTACCGGCCTGCCTGGCTGGAATTATAATTTCAATTTTTGGAGAAGAAGTTTCATAAGGTATTATGTTAAAAATATTTTGTCCGGCCTGTATCCAATCTCCGGTATTAAAAACACTAATCTCCTGTATTATTCCATCTATTGGTGCGCATACTTTCGTAAACAGCAGAGAATCTTCAATCTGTCTTAACCTGGTCCTGTTAATCTTTTGAGAAGTCTGATATTTTATAATTTCTTCTTCGATATCGTGTTCAAAAGAGATATAAAGGTTGTTGTAGTCATCACATGAAATAAGATACTGTGAGTTAAGTTCATTTAACACGGTGGCAGTTGTCATTGAAGAAGGAAGAGTTTTTTCTTTTTCCAGTTTTTCAAGATTATAGTTTTTGATATTTTCCAGTTTTGAAAGATTTGTTTTCCATACTTCAAAGCGTAAATAGGCCTCATAATGATTTTGATTTATTATGTTTTTATCCTGTAAGATGCTTTGCCTTATTTCATATAAGGCATCAAGTTTTTCATTTTCTTCTTCCATCTGTGTGATTAAAGAGGCTTTTTCTGCCTCCAGCTGGGTTGGATCTATTTCCAGCAACAGTTGTCCTTTAGTAACACTTTGTCCCGACTCGTAAGAAATTGTTTTAATACGTCCTGTAACTGCGTTTGAAACTTTTGAAATATTATTATTCGGACGGATATTGCCTTTTACCTTAATTACTTCTTCAAAGGGGGCAAAACTGAGAATAAGAGTAACTGTAATAAGAAAACATGTTATAATAAAAATAACTATATTTTGAGAAGAAGGTTTTTTTCGTAAAAAATATTCTTGAGTATAATTAGATACTATATCATCATATATTTTCATATTTATTCTTCCTGATTTTGATTTTTCCACATATCTGAATAAATTCCTTGTTTCTGTAGAAGTTGTGTATGTGTTCCTTTTTCTACAAGTTTTCCTTTATTAAAAACAAATATCTTGTCACAGTTTTTTATAGTCGAAAGACGATGTGCAACTACGATGGTTGTTGTATCTGAAGAAATCTTATTTATTGTTTTCATAATCGCATTTTCGCAAAGGCTATCTAGACTGGAAGTTGCTTCATCAAGAACAAGAATACGAGGTTTGCGCAGTAGCACGCGTGCAAGGGCTATTCGTTGACGCTCCCCACCTGAAAGAGAAATTCCTTTTTCTCCTATTTTTTCTGAAAATCTGTTATCTAATTTTGAAATAAAATCCAAAGCCTCTGCTTCGTTTGCAGCAGTAATAATATCTTCTAGGCTAGCATCGTAATTACCCCAAGAAATGTTTTCCTGAATTGTACCACTAAAAAGAAGTATTTCTTGAGGAACATAACCAAAAGCATTTCTATACGAAACAGTGTTTATATCCATTATATTGTTTTCATCCAGAGTGATGTTCCCAGAATCTGGTGCATAAAACTTTAATAATAGTTTTACAAGTGTAGTCTTACCAGAACCGGAAGGTCCAACAAAAGCAACTTTTTCTCCTGCTTTAATATCTAAACTTATATTTTCAAGAGTATTGCCTCTGGAACCATATGAAAAAGTTAGATTTGTAATACTTATATTCCCTTTTATTGTTTTTGGAATAAGTTCACCATTGTTTATTTCTTGTTCGCATGGTAAATCAAGAATTTCGCCAATACGCTTTGTTGCAACAGATAATTCTTGTAATTGAGGTTGTAATGTTATGAGGTGACTTAATGGACTTAAGAAATATCCAAGAAGGGTAACAAACGCAATTAATTCTCCGAGTGATAGTTTTCCCTGCATTATCAGATAGCTTCCATACCAGTAGACAGCAAGACTTCCTGTCTGTGCTAAAAATCCCTGAATTGTTCCTTGAAATATACTAAAGTTTGATAATTTAAAATTTCTGTCAATAGTCTCCAGAATTTTAATTTCTGCCTTATCATAAGAATCATTCTCTGTAGATAAGGCTTTTATAGTTGCTATGCCATTTATACTTTCTACGAAATGCGAATATTTTTCTGCTTCTTTAACAGAACGACTATAAATAAGTTTCTTAAAAATTTTTGTAAAGCAAAGTACAAGGATGCCAGAAAGAATTACTGGAATTACTGAAATACCCACAAGAGAAGAACTGAATGAAAATAGTACCAGTCCAGTAAATATAAGCATAACGCAGTCTAGAATGACACCTATAGTCATGCTTGATAATGCATTTTTTATTGTATTTATATCATTGAATCTTGAAAGAATTTCGCCACTTTTTCTTTTTGTAAAAAAATCTAATGGAAGTTTGAGTATATGATTAAAGTAGTTGAGAGACAAAATTGCTTCTATTTTGTTACCAAGATAATTTATTAGATGACTTCTTGCAAAATTTAACAATGCTTGAAAAATAATAACAATCAGATAAGCAATAGAAATTGAAATCAAAGCTGTCGGAAGATAAGAATAAATGACATCATCTATCAGGTAACGAAAATAAAATGCCCCAAATATACTAAGTACTGTTAGTATAAAACTAGATATTAAGGTTTGAATTGTCAGATACTTGTTTTCACTTAGAAGATACCAAAATCGTTGGACAAAGTTTTTTTCATCATTAGTTTTTTCAAAGCCTTTATCTGGCAATAAGAAAAATAAAATACCAGTCCAATATTCTATAAAATCTTTAATCTTTATCCAGGATATTTTTTGTGCAGGATCTGCAACAAGTAATTTATTATTCTTGATTTTGTAAATAACAACATAGTGTTCAAAATTATTTCTATAGGTATTAGCTATAATTGGGAATGGTAAGTCTTTTCTTAGAATTTTCTTTTGAGATAGAATTGCTTTACATTTGAATCCAATATGACTAGCCGCTTTTATAATTCCTTTGCCAGAAGTACCCCTTGTGTCTGTTCCTGCATAATTACGTATTTTAGCAATCGATATTTTTTTGCCATAAAATTTTGCAATCGTTGCAAGACAGGCAGCTCCACAATCAGTTTTGTCTTGTTGATGAACTAAACAATAATGCATTTCCTGAATTCCTTTTTGATTGAACTTGCTTAAATAATATCACTTGACAAAAAAAAAAAAAAAAGCGAGTATAATGAAATAAGAGAAAAAAAGCAATACTTTTTTTAAAAAAAACAAATATTTTTTTGATATTTTATTGTTTTCTGTTATACTTATTTAATAGGAGAAACCCAGTATGTCAAAAAAACACCATTTTGGAATTTTTGATTTTTCAACATTCGATATTTCTGAACTTGGTCGTGAACTGACGGAAGAAGAATTGTTTATTATAAACGGAGGTTCTTGTGGAGGCGGAGGAACGGGAAATTATGCAACTAATTCTGGGGATTCAAGTAATTCAAATACAAACGATTATTCGTCAAGTAGTAATAGTTCCATATTAACACCTACAACAAGTGCAACATCATCATGTTCTTCTTCAATGATAGAATCTGGTAGTTCAGTAAATAATCAACAGGAAGAAGAATATGACCAGCCGATAACTGCAACTCGTGTAAACCAAAGAAGTTTTTCGTGTGGAAATGGTTATACAAATGAGTTTGGAAATAATGCATGTGCCGTAACTTCTTTACTTAATGAGATTTCAGAACAATATACAAAAGAGACTGGAAAGGTTCTTACAACTAAACAAGTTGCAGATGCAATGAAAGCAGCAATCAATTCTAAGAGTGTAAATGCTAGAAATGCAAATGTTGATAATTGGGCTGGAGCAGCAAATGCAATGGCAGCTTCATTGGGGCTAAATGGAACTTATTCATACTCTTCTAATTCTTCTGTTACAGATGCTAAAATTTTTGCAGTGGATAAAAATGGTGATGGTAAAGTAGATCATTTTGTAAATGATATTGGAAATGGACAATATTATGATCCATGGAATGGTACAACAGGGAATGTTTCTGATCTAATTCTTGCTAATACAGGATTGGGAGGAACAAGGAATCTTTCCTATGTTGTAAAAAAATAAAAGACGGAGGATATATGAAAAAAAATCTAGCCTTAATTTTCTTATTTATGTGTGCTAGTATGTTTGGAAGGGGTTATTTAAATCCAGCAGATGATGAAGTATTATCTTCGCTTGTATTGCCAAAAGATATATATATATTCAAGAATGCTGAAGATGAAAACAAACATGTTGGTTTCTCAGACTTTGGAATATATATCAATAAAGAGACAAAAGAAGAATTTGTAAAATATATAAAATTTGGTCTTTCTGAAGATCTGTTTCCTAATGAATCTGATAAAACTTTTGAAAATATAAAATTGCAATTATCTCTTAAAAAGAATATTTTTAGTACTTTAGATATATTGTATTTTTATAGTTGGGAAAAATCTGGAAATGCAGAGTTTTCCATACAATATTCATTGGGAAAGCAAGGGGTAATTGATACCGAATTTATTTATGTGGTACGAATATTTTATGAGAATTATGTATACACAATTAGATTCAAAGGTTGTCTGAATCCCAATGAAAAAAATGACTATTTAGATAGTCTAACGGATTTATTGATTTTTAAACCAGGTACAAAAACAGATATAAATAGAGGTATAGAGGGTACTCAAGGTTACTATTGGAAAAATAGAAATTCACCAGAAAAGTTTTATGAAAGATTACAAGCGGAGCAAGGTGATAATTATGGTGCTGAATTCCAAAGAACTTTCAATGAACTTATGAAAAGTTTGAAAGAAATATTGTAAGAAAGAAAGCATGAAAAAAGAAAGTCTCTTTACAAAAGGAACAGATGTTTCTACCGATATTAATTTCTTTTATAGACAAAAGTGCCTGGATAAGATGAGCGGATGGTTGTCTCCAGCTTCTCATGGTATTATTTCATTTTTGTTTGATTATCAATCAAAAATGAACATAGTAGGAAATATAGGAGAAATAGGTGTTTGGGAAGGAAAAACAGCAAGTATAATATGCAATTATTGTAGAGATGAAGAATCTGTGTTTTTAATAGACCCAATTATTTCAAATAATCAAGAAACAATATTGAGAAATATTGACGACTTATGTCGAAAGCTACCAAAGAGCCTTTATTTATGTAATATTCTTTCAGAAAAGTTCTTAACAATTTATAATGATTCAAATCTTTTTAATTCTTTCCGATTTTTTCATATTGATGGATGTCATACAGGTTCTAGTGTTTTTTCTGATATGAAACTAGTAGATAAGTTGTTATCCAATAATTCAGTTCTAGTGATAGATGATTTTTTTAATCCAGGATATCCACAAATAACAGAGGCTGTTTATAGATATGTTTTTGAATATCCCTATAGTTTTCGGATTTTTTTTGTTGGTTTTAATAAAGCTTATTTATGCAGACCCGGGTGTTATACAATGTATTATTCGCATTGTATTAATAATCTACAACAAAGTATGCTTAATAAAAAAATGGCTATAACGATAAAAAAAACTTCTTCTATAGGAGATTGTTATACTTTGTCTGCCGAAGAATATAAGCAAGAGATTGATCTTAACACAGGCATCCAGGGTCCTGATTGGGAACCCGAAAGAATGGATTACATCGAAACTAAATAAATGGTAAAAGAAGATATAATAAAAACACTTCCCCTTATAGACAATCCACATAGGTTTTTCAAGATACAAGGTGAACAATATCTGTGGTTTTATGATTCATATACGCATGGACTATATCCAATTGATTCTCTGGCCTTAGAAAGCATTAAGCAAACAGGAGCCAAATATCTGGAAAAATTAACCATCGAAGAGAATCTAAGATTTTTAGGTTTCCTTAAAGCGATAAGAGATTTGCCAAAAGATTCAACAAATTTATCTATACCAGATGAAAAGTGTTCTGTTATGATTAATATAAGTAATCGTTGTAATTTGGATTGTAGCTACTGTTATAGAAATAAGAAACATTCAAATATTATGTCACTGGATGTTTTAAAAGACTCAATAGACTATGTGACAAAAAGATATAAACCTAATGCTTCAGAATTTGTATTTTCATATTCGATGACCTCTGAATCTTCTTTGGATTTAGAAATTCTAGAAAATATTGCGGAAGAATATGTTAATTATGAAGATTACAGGTTTAGGGAGTCAGATTTCAATGAAAAATTATTACATGATTTTTATCTGAGATTAAAGGAAACTATTGGTGATAATTTTTCAGAGGAAAAGTTTCCTAAAGAGAATGCCAAAGATATAGTTATATTCCTTAATCGAATTTTAGGAAAAAGAAACCTTTTTGATAGTTTAAATCTTTCAGAAAGCATGTTTAGGAATAATGACAGGAATGAAATAAGAAACAGAAATATTCTTGCCAAGTGGAGATTATTTCGGTTGAATAGATGGTGTTTAGAGTTATTATTCGATAAATATATCAAAAGAAGAAAAGTTCCATATGTGGGTTTTTGGTTTATGACAAATGGAACCTGCGCATCAGAAAGATTTATAAGTTTTATCAAATCTTGTGATCTTAATCCTTTGTGGATAAGTATTGATGGTCCGGATTCTGTTCATAATGCCAATAGAATATTTAATGGTGGAAAAGGAACTTATGATGAGATTGTTAGAAATATACAAATATTCAAGAAAAATCATATAAGAATTAAGGCATCGGTTGTTATCACTAAAGCATTTCCAAAACCCTTGGAAATAATCAGACATATTCAGTTCTTAGGTTTTGATGAAATAGTAATGACTCCTGTTAGACCAGGTTGTGAACAATCATTTGATAATAAGACTGTAGAAGATTTAGTTATTGGATATGATGAAGTTTTTGAAGAATTGGAAAACAATGCAATAAAAAAGAATTTCCGATTATTTTCGTTTCTTAAAAATGATATGATATTAGCACCTTTTTATTCATTTCTTAATAGAGTAAAAATTTATAAGCGTTGTAGTTTTGATGATCAAATTGTAATAAATTCAAAAGGAGAGATTTATCCTTGCCTTTATTTTGTAGACAATAAAGAATTTTGTTATGGTAATATAAAGGAAGGAATAGATAGACGAAAGGTAAATCATAATATTGATGTTAAAAACAGATTTTCTTGTTCAGACTGTTGGGCTCGATATTTATGTGGTGGAACTTGTTTTTATGGAGCTTACAATTTAACAGGAAATTACTTAAATGTAGATTTGATTGAATGCCGTATAAAAAAATATCTTGCAGAAAAAAATCTAAAACTGATTGTATTTCTTCAAGAACATAATATTTCATTTCAGGAAATTCTTAATGCATAAAGGGCGTAAAAATATTTTATTTTTTTCGAATAATTAGAAGTATTGCACAATTCTTATAATAGGGTTAAACTTATTATATATTCTTTAAGGAGGTTCGTATGTCTCTTAAAAAAACATATTCCGCTGATGGAAAAAAATGTACTGTAGTTTTTAATGTAAATGCAAATGCCGCAGCTGGTGCTGAAAAAATTTATCTTGTTGGAGATTTTAACAGCTGGGACGAAACTTCTATTCCAATGAAGAAAGGTCCAGACGGATCTTTTTCTGTAAAAAAGCAGCTCGATACAAATAAGGAATATCAGTTCCGCTATCTTTTGGACGGAAAAGCCTGGATCAACGACTGGAAAGCCGACAAATATGTCCGCTCAGAGTTTGCCAACGACGATAACTCTTGTGTAGATACATCACTTCCAAAAGCAGCCAAAACAGCCAAAAAGCCTGCACCTAAGTCTGCCGCCAAAACAACAGACAAAAAACCAGCTGCAAAGAAGCCTGCCGCAAAAAAGGCTGACACCACAAAAAAGGCAACAACAGCTAAAAAAACTGCGAAGAAATAATCAATATATATAATTATCTTAAAAACTGGCGCGAGGGAGAGGATGGATTCAAAAACATTCTGAAGTGCGGCCGCAAGGCGGCCAAGCCCGCGGTTTTGAAATCCATACTCGACCGGAAGCCAGTTTTTTATATGCAATCATATATCTTGACTATTTCTTAGTTTTTTTATATATTGTTACTACTTATTCCCCGATTGTGTAATGGTAGCACTTCAGATTCTGGTTCTGACTGTGGGGGTTCGAATCCTCCTTGGGGAATAAAAAGGCTGACCATTCGGTCAGCCTTTTTTGCGAGTATTTGCTTCGCAAAACTCGCCGGCTAAATTTGCGAGTAATACAAGGTTGCCCGTTCTCGAGTTTTTGCGGTTTTTTGCGCAGCAAAAAATGCGAGCCGCTGCGAGCAAGCAAAATACTCGCAAAATACAAAAAATAAAAAACATAGTTTTTTATTTTTTGTATTTAGGGCTCCTTCGAATATCGGTTTAGTTCATCGCCCTCTCAAGGCGGAGAGACGGGTTCGACTCCCGTAGGAGCTAAAATGAAAAGACTTATTGCATCATTATTCATTACGTTTTTTCTTCTTGCAGTCGTTTCAGCTGCAGATATTACTCCTGCAAATAATACTTATTTCCCCGTTGAAACAGAAGTTGTAAACCGTACTGCAACTACATACTTCGTATATGCCGGAATTGACTCTGTAGAAATCATCAATGCAGACAAAAAAAATCAGAAAAAAAAGCTTAAAAAATCGGAATATATTTATAACAAAAATACAGCCTGCATCACTTTTAAAAATCCGCTTCCTTATGAAAACTGCATTGCAAAAATAACTGGAGTACCATCTATACCATATTCGTGTTATTTAAAAGATTTTGACGGCAGTAAAAGCGATCTTTTAGTAATCTTAAACAATCTTACAGCTGTTGAAAAAAAAGATTATGTATATGATCCAAATACAAAACTCATAACATTCCGACCAGACATAGACATTAGTAATACAAGTTATTACATGGTTTATTATGTTCAGACTTCGGCAGGTGTTGTTTCAAAAACAATATCAAACGATTTTAATGATACTATAGCAGAACTTCATGCAAGACATAATCAGGAACTTTTTGGTGGCCCGCTCGTGATTTACAAGGATAGAACAGGAGTTCCTATAAGTAAAGTAGAGAAGGAAGTTGGATTTAAGCTTTCTTTCTGGCAGCCGCGGGTCTGTACAATCTGCGAAACTTATGAAAATAATCAGAAAATTGTAACTGTTTTGTGCTATTATAAGAACAGATATCTTGAATGCACAGAAAACAAGATTGTAGAGTACAGATACTAATCATTTTTACCGATAATATAATATATGGTTGAAAGTGATACAAAAAGCTCTTTTGACAGGCTTGTTGCAGGCTTAAATGCAGAAGACAGGCTTGCAATGCTCAACAGAATTAATCAAATGGATTCTCCAAGCGTTCAGCTTTCTGCTGATACAGTTGAAATTGACAAGGGTGTCAATCTGCAGAGCAAGCTTCAAAACGAATCATTTTTTTACAAATTCATTCTCTGGCTCAGAGCACTTTTTGACAAAAAGACAATTGAACAGCTTTATAGTCAGGATTTACTGAACAGTATTTCAAAGAAAATAAATAATAAATATCCTGGTACAATCGATTATAGAATTAAATCACTTGATTATATTTTTTACGAAAGACTTCTTACATTAAAGGAAGCTGCAGATTTTTTCAAAGTTTATTTTACTTATATTGAAGAATCTCCCGGCGATTTTTATGTTTTCTTAAGCTCCTTTGTTGCACCTCAATTAGCAGAAAAAATCAATTCACAGGCAGATCCTTTTATCTTTCCTTTTTCAAAACCTGTAACTCCGGAATCAAGAACAGAGCTGGCTAAAAAGCTTGATGATATCCTTACAAATATGGATAAGGATACAAAAATGAATATGTATTCTGCTGTTTCGGCAGCAAACTGGCTTTATAAATTCAGCATGATGCAGTATCTCCATTTTATTTCGCAGTTTACAAATATTACCGGTGATGTATATACATGTCCGTACAGCAATGCAGTAATGGATTATAACGAGCTGGCATCTGTTTTTGCAAATATTCAGCCTATTGAAAATGAAGTTCTTGAAGCAATATTCCTTTTTTCACAGCGCAAGCATCTTACAACAAATGCTCAGGACAAGGATATTGAAAAAGCTGTAAAAGAGTTTATGGTAAAAGCAGTTGCATTTCTGGGTACAATCAAATCGTTTATTACAAGTGTTCCAATCAAAAATCTTGGAAGAGTAGTAAATAATGATTTTAACTGGCAGCCTGGAAATATAGAAGGTGCAGAGGCGTGGTTCCCAAGCTTTAGAAGTCAATGGCGAAAGATTCAGGATATACGCTGGAACGATTTTGCGCGTGAACAGAAAAAACAGATGTTAAGCCAGAATCTTAAACTTGATTTTGATCTTGATGAGTTCCCTGTAATGGAATACAGACCATGGCTTAAGTTGTGGAACAGAATACCTTTTAAGCGTGATTTAACAGGCGGATTTTTATCTTGGTTCTGTACAGAAAAATATGACAAAATAATTCAGGACCTTAATTTTGTTGCAATGGAAGGTGTTTTTTATAAGAGCGAAAACCGTTCCGAATATTCAGAAGGCCTGAATAATTTTTCAAGTGCAAATGTTATGATGCAGGAATTGCTTCGTAAACTGTCACCAGAAGGTGAATACGGAAAAATGTTCGAAGATTTTGCAACAAACAGAATGCACAGCTTCCAGGTTCAGAATCAGATTGAGTCTATGATGACTCAGATTGAAGATACTGTAAAAGAAGCAATTGCTCAGTTTGGAAGAGGCGCCCGTACAATTGAACGTGTTTTCTATGGTTTCTTTGAAGAACAAAAAGACGGAATACACGAACCTCTTCAAAATATTACAACTATTCGTGGCCGCGATAACCGCAGATTTGTTGATTCACTTATTTCTACGCGTCAGCTTTTAAAAAAGACTTTAACTTATATTTCCGAGCTTGAACCTATTGATTCTATGAAAGAATACTAAAGAATTCCTTTAAAAGGATCCATGAGGTATTCTTCATAAGCCTGTTTTTCAATTTTCAGTTCTTTTTCTGATGGAAGGAAATCATATTGTAATGACAGATATTTTATTGTCTGTATTACATCATAGTCATTCTTAACTAACAGGTTAAAGTATTCACTCTTAAATATATCACTGTCTAAATCAACATCGGTACTTGTAATATCTATGGCGGTTAAAACCCATTTGTCTTTTTTATAAGTTAGTGTAAAGGTGCCTTTTTCTTTAGTAACAAAAATATCGTTATTTAAACCTTCTGTGTGTAGTGTATAATATTCTACCTGATGAACAGATTTGTCACCGTTGTTTATTGTAACGCCTTGTTCTGTTGTTAAAGGTTCAGGCTTTTCTTTGTTTGTTTTTAAGTCAATGTATTCATCAATCTGTTTGCCGTCAACAGTCATATTTGTTGCACCGTAAAGGCCAGTAAGAGAAAGCATTGAAGCATCTGTTACCATTACAAAGAATTTTGCTGGTTTTATATAACCATTGTTGCCGCCACCAGAAGAAGAACGCTGTTTGCCTAAAACATAAACATTGCTTATTGCATCTACGTGTCTGTTTGTAGATTTACCTTTGCAGAAGGTCTGTAAAAGATTAATATCAAGATCATTCATGCCTTTGAAGTATGCCTGAATTGTTTCTACAGAAGTTAATCCCTTTGTTGTATAGTCGGTCAGATAGCTATTGTAAGAGTTTCTTACAATAATACCTACAGCAGCTAATGCAATTAAACCAATCATAAATGCTTTAGCGTTTCGTCTTAGAGTTCGTTTTGTTTTTACCTTTGACAACTGGTGCTTTTTATAAGAATTAGCTTTTTCTTCAAAAGCTTCATCCGAAAGTGTAGAAGAAATATTGTCTTTTGCATTTGCCAGAAGTTCAAGTGGAAAATCTTTTTGAGGAAGAAGGTCTTCGCTTTTCTTTCCCTTTGATTTTTTTCCCGGAATATCGACTGAGTTTGAATTTAATCGTAAGCCTTTATTTATTGTGTTTGCAAGTTCGCTGTTTATTCCATTTACACTAAGTTCAAGCGGAAGGAAATTGCTGTCGAGTATATCGGCATTTCTGGTAACAGAATCTGCGGCAGGGTAAGGGTAACGGCCTGTAAGCATTTTATAAGCAATGCAGGAACGAAGGAAACAGATTTCCGGAAGTCCCTGCAAGGTTGGATTAACCCAGCAGTTGTGAAGATCGGCCTGTTCTACAGCAGAAAGGCTTGAAATAGACTGCTTAAAAATAGTGTGAGGTAAGAAAAGGAGCTTTAGTTTCTGGTTTGATTTTTTTGTATCAAAACCATCTACAAGAATACCACCGGCACCGTTTAGTGGAAGTTCAACTTCACCGTTGGCAGCCTGTGTTAAAATAGAACAGACTGCAAGCGATGTATAGTACATGTTGTCTTTGTCAGAAGTTGAAGAATCGGGAGTACCACATTTTTCAAAAAGGTCAAGCAGAGTTGTTGCGTCCTTTGACAGCGGATTTTTATTGCAGAAAAAAACAATTCTTTCGCTGTTATTAGGAACATCAAACGACTTTATGTCTGCAAAAGACCAGTTTTCGAATGAAAAATGCAGCGGTTCACCGTCTTTTGAATCGCAGGTTGCTATAACTCCAGTCTCTGTTATTATTGAATTGTAATTTGTTTTTCCAAATCTATATTCATCAATACCGGAGCTTAATCTGATTTCTCCATCGGTGATACTAACTGCATTCTTCATTTAGTGTGTCTCCTTATCTTTTGCCTTCTGCGCTGTAAAGGTAATCAAAGTAGTCCATGCTTGTGCTCAAGGTAGCAGGGTAGTCTTTAAGATTGTTCTTGTAAGATTCCATACTCTTCCAGAAGGTGTAGAATTCCGGATCCTTGTTGTAGGCAGTTGCATAAATAGCAGCAGCTTCGGCATCGGCATTACCTTTGATTTCCTCTGATTTGCGGTATGCTTCAGAAGTAATGCGGCGTTTTTCGTTTTCGAGCTTACCAAGCCATTCTGCTTTTTTACCTTCGCCAAGTGAGCGGTAAGCCTGTGCAACCTGGTTACGATCCTTAATCATACTGTTATAAACAGATTCGTTAAGCTCATCAGAGTATTTTACCTGGCGTGGAACAATATCAATAAGTTCAATTCCATAGCCTGCAATTTCTGTACGTGCTTTTTCTACCATCTGCTTGCAAAGTTCACTACGACCTTTTGTAACTTCTTCGTTAGTTGTATCTGCATTTACAAGATTATTGATTTCGATTGTATCTTCATCTTCGTTTGTTTCTTCTACCTTGCTTTCGTTGATAAGGTTTGAAGAACGAACAATTTCGCTCATACGGTTCTGTGTAATAACTGTACGGCATGAAGAGTCAATGATATCAGAAAGCTTGTTGTATGAATTGTTAAGAGTCTGGAAGTTCTTATAGAAAGCTTCAGGATCTGTAATGCGCCAGCGTGATGTAGTATCTACAATAATATACTGATTTTCCTTTGTAGGAATGCGCTGTTCATCACCATCAAGTGAAAGAATAAGCTTTGGATATTCAATTACATGATCAAGGAATGGAACTTTAAAGTGGAGTCCTGCATCCTGGTGAGAATTAACAATCTTGCTGAATCGGGTTACTACAACCTGAGTTCCTTCATCTACAATGTAGAATGGACCTGCTGCAAGGAACAGAACTACAAGAATAATTACTGTAATAAGCCAGCCTATAAATTTTTTCATTGCCTTATTCATTTTCTGTACCTCCTTAGTCCTTAAGATTTTTTACAGGAACAAGATTTTCAAGTTCGCTGTCGATGAGAGTTGGTTTGTTTTCGCTTCCGAAAATCTCATCCATTGTTTCAAGATAAATACGCTCTTTTGTTACCTTTGGAGAACGCTTGTATTCCTGGTAAACAGCATCAAAACGGGCAACATCACCCTTTGCCATGTTTACACGTTCTGCAGCATAACCTTCGGCAACCTGAATCTGACGGTCAGCTTCACCCTGTGCCTTAGGGATTTCTGCATTGTAAGCTTCCTTACCTTCGTTTATAAAGCGTTTCATGTCCTGACTTGCCTTGTTTACGTCTTCAAAAGCAGCCTGAACTTCTGCAGGTGGAACTACGTTCTGAAGCTGAACTGTAGAAACGCTGATTCCAAGGTTAAGAGCCTTGAAGTTTTCGTTCATCATATCTCTTGCCTGTTCCTGAATTACAGAACGTTCAGAACTCATTACGGCTAAGATTGCGCGGTCACCAACAAGAGTATTGATTACAGAGCGTGAAATATCGCGGATTGTCTGTTCTTTTTCATAAACGCTGAACAGCCAGTGGTAAGGATCTACAACCTTGTACTGGATAATCCATTCAACATCTACAATATTCAGGTCACCTGTGAGCATTTCTGATTCTTCGTAAATGTTGTTCTTGTATTCGTTATTACGGCCTGCCTTTACAGTTTTAAATCCAAACTGCTCTGCGCGGACTGTAGAAATATCAACATTGTAGTTTTTGTCAATTCCAAACGGAAGCTTTATATGTAGTCCTGGTTCTACAGTAGTAGTATACTTTCCGAACCTTGTGATAACTGCATTTTCAGTTTCGTCTACAACATAAAAACTTGAAAATCCTGCAATAACAACTAATGCAAGAATAATCAGCCAGATAAAGAAAGAAGGCTTAATAAGTCGGCGCTTTTTTGCCGGCTTGATGTTTTCTTCTGCCATGGGAATCCTCCTATTAGTTTAAAGATAATAAGAAAATGAAAAAAAAACAACAAAAAATGAGTTTTTGAGTTATAATATATAGTATGGAAAAGAAAATAAACGAACGAAAATCATTACTTCGGGAAGCTGAAAAAATGAACAGACAGCCTAGACCTCGCCGCCAGCATTCAGTGTTTTCTGGGATTCTTACAAAAATCATTATTATTTTGATTTTGATAATGATTATGCTTGGAGGAGGGTATTTCTTTTTTACTAAAAAGCTGCAGCCTCAGAAAGAAACCAATGTTCTGGTAGTTCAGAATCAGCTTTCGTACTGTCAGGAACTGGTTACTCTAAAATACAGATACAGTGATATTCTTTCCATAAAAAAAACGATTGCACTTTCAAAAAGCTTCAGTATTATAAAATATACCGGAATTATCAGAATTGGAATTGAAGATATTACCTTAAGTGATATTAAGGTTTATAACGACGGAAAGAGTGTAAAAATAACACTGCCGGAAGTTTCGGTTCTTGGAAATGATATTACCTCGCAGGAGGTTTTTGATGAATCGCACAGCATTTTTGTTCCGATTACACTTGATGATGTTTTTGTAGAAATAGAACGCTCAAAACAGGCAACTTTAGAAGAATTACTTGATGAAGGAATTATGAACGAAGCCCGCGAAAGTGCAAAAAAAGTTGTTCAACAGATTATGCTTTCTGCAGGCTTTGAAGAAGTTATTGTAGTCTAAGTTGTTTTAATCTACCACAATAACCGACGCACTACGCCCGTCTAAAGTAAATGCTTTTTCGGGATTTGTGTTGTCTAGGATTGGGGTTAGACCAATATAGTAGTTATAGTAATATTTTCCGGTTGGGAGCGGCAGATAAAGCTCGTAAAAGCCTGGAGATGTTTCTTGAAGAGTGTAAATCCACGGATCCCAGTTTGTAAAGGTGCCTGCCAGGTGAAGGTCTAAGCCTTCTTCGCCCTTGTAAATGAAGCGGACAGAGTCATCTTTTGTTTTTTCTGTGTATTCGTAGATTGTTCCAAGATTATCAACCTTTGAAAAATACAAATTTACGCTGTCGTCATATTCTTTATTAGGATTAAGCGGATCTGTAGTCCAAAGTCCGTCCATAATCAGGCGGTATTTGATTGTCTGAATCTTGTGTTTTCGCTCGTAACAGTAGAACATGTGTACAGGAGTTTTTTTGCCGTCTGCATCTACCTTCATGAGAATCTGGAAAGGATGGATTGTCTGATAGTTTTCAAAATCAAACGCAATTCCAACACTGCGGTGATCTACACCAGCCGTGAAAATAATATAATCTTCTGTAACAATTGGGGCACAAGGCTCATCAATTTCATGAATTAATTTGTCGAGTTCATAAGGCTGATAAACAACCTCTTTTTCTTTTGCAGTGACAGTGGCACAAAGGCATACTGCAAACAGCACCACCATAGCGAAAAATTTACACTTGTTCATATTGTCTCTATCGGCAGAATAAAAAAAATGTTTATAAAAAGTTATTTTGATATTGGACCAGTAAGGAAAAATCATGCCTACTCCCGTGGAAAATGTCCTGCCATTTTCCACTCCGTAGTCATGATTTTTCAACCCGGCCCATATAGGCATGACTTTTTATTTTATTCCACCAAAAGAAGACACTCTTATATAAACAAGTGTAAATTATTCGCATTTTAACCGGAAAAGAATCAATAAGGGTAGAGGAATTGGTATAAATATTAAGATTCAATTTGAAAATATGCACGGAATGGGAACTAGCGGGCGGGTACTTCTGAGAATTTTTGGCGGATGCCATAGGTAAAATCCGAGGATTTTGCGAAGCAAACACCGCAGGATTTTTACCGGAAAAAAATTGCTCAGCCGTACCCGACCGATAGTTACCATGGGAGTGCATATTTTCCTTTTGCAGGCATATTTTGCAATAATTATTTATTTCAATATATTGTATCTTTTTCCTAAAGCGAAATGTAAAAACAACCGTTTATATAAGAAGAGTAGTATACTTGTATTTTGGTGGAATAAAGGGGTAAAATAAAAAGGTATGCCGGGCTTAAGTCAACTTAAACAATTCAACAAAGATATTCAGTCTCTAGGTGATGAAATCACTTTACGTGCACAGCGTGGTGAAAAGCCAGTTGTTGTGCCTATTCCAAAAGGAATTACTGTAGAAGATGATTCGGAAGATTTCGTTCTTGGAATGCCTGATAACCCTAAGGTAGTAGATAATTCAAATGTTGACGATGATCTTTCAGAAATTACCGGTATGACCTCTGGCGGTTCTGGCAAAAAAGATGATGCCGAAGCCGCTCCATCATTTGAAGCTCCTGATATGTCATCTCTCCTTGCTCCTGTTGATTTGGGCGGAGATTCATCTGATGACGGAATGCCAGACCTTTCTGCCTTTGCAGACGAACCTTTAGCCGAAGAAGAACCAGAACAGATTGAAGAAGAACCGGAAGAAATTTCTGTTGCAGATATGGGCCTTGAAGCACTTCTTGCAGGTGCAGGCTTTGACGGTACAGAAGGTACAGAACCTGAACCAGAGCCGGAACCGGAAGAAGAACCAGAACCAGCTCCAGATGAACTTACTGTAGATTCAACTGGTCCTGAAGATGACTTTTCATTTGATTCAGCTGCTCCGGAAGAACCGCTTCCATTTGATGTTACGCCAGCAGAATCAGTTCCGGATCCATTTGCTATTCCAGATATCCCTGAAACTCCTGCTTTCCCTGAAGAGCCTGTAGAAGAGGCCGTTCCTGCCGAAGCTTTGGAAGAGATTGGTGAGCTTGGAGATCTTGATACTATTGAAGAAATTGCTGAAGAACCAGAAGCTGTAGAACCAGTTGAACAGGCAGAAGAACTTCCAGATTTTGATGCTGCTCCTGCCGCAGACGCTGCTGCCCTTGATACAGAACTTCCTGATTTTGGCACAGAACCTGCAGACCTTGGAGCAGAGCTTGGTTCAGACTTTGACGCAGAAGTTCCAGACTTTGATGCAGCACCAGCCGACCTTGGAGAAGACCTTGGCGCAGAAACTTCAGACTTTGATTCAGGAACAGACAGCTTAGAAGAAATCCCAGACCTTGACGCAGGTGGTCTTGATGAAATATCGGAAGCCCCTGAAGCTCCAGAAGCACCAGAAGATTTTGGCAGCGAGGACTTTGGAAACGAAGATTTCGGCAATGAGGACTTTGACAACGAAGACTTTGGAAATGAAGATTTCGAAACAGCCGAACCAGCAGAATCTGCCGAACCAACAGAACCTGCAGTTTCAGACTTATTCAATGCCGGCGATGTTGAACTTCCAGATATGAATACTGCCCTTGAAGAAATACCGGACGATGAGGGTGCCGAGGGTGGTCTTGATAGCTTTGATGACACAGAAGAAAGCTCAGAGCCTTTAGAAACATTCGATACAACAGGCATGGACGACATGGATTTTGGAATTCAGGATACAGACGCCCAGCTTAATGTAGATACAGGTACAGATGATTTTGAACTCGACAACGGAAACATCAGCATGGAGGGTTCAGACTTTGAAATTCCAGGCTTCTCAGATGTTCAGTCTGCTCCTGCAGTTCCTAAGGCTTCTAAAAAGACAAAAGGCCTTGATGAACCAGATTTCAGCGGAGCACTTCCTGGTAACGAGCTTCCTCCAAATACTTTGAGCGACGAGCAGTACAAGCAGTTCCTCAAAAACTTAAACGAATATCCTTTGAATGTTCGTCTTGCCTTTGAAGACCTTATTGTTCAGGATGAATTTACAGACGACGCAGAATTTGAAATCATAGAAAAAATCCTCAAGAAAGCTCCGGCCCGCCAGGTTGCTGCAACTCTTGAAAAAATGCTCGATATTTCTATTCCTGTTCCCCGCGACTTTGAACACAGAACAGCAGAAGAATATGAAGCATATAAAAAATCTCTTTCTTATCAGTTAAGAAATAAGGTTCTCCCTGGTATTCTTATGACAGCACTTTTGCTGCTTGTTTCATGGGGACTCTTTAATTTTGGAAAGAACTGCATTTATATTCCGGCAAAAGCTTCTAAGCTTTACAAGCAGGGTTACGCACTCTTACAGGCCGATGAATATGTTCAGTCTCAGATTAAGTTTGATGAAGCTGCAACATATCAGCTCAGAAAAAAATGGTTCTTTAATTATGCACGCGGCTACAGAGAGCACAAACAGTATAAGCGCGCAGCAGATATATATGGAAAGATTTTAATCTATTTTAATCACGATAAGACTGCCGGTCTTGAATATGCCGGAATGGAACTTTATGACCTTGCAAATTATGAACGTGCAGAAGAAATAACACGCCGTGAAATTCTTGATTATCATGTAAACGATGCAGACGGAATTCTTATGCTTGGTGATGTATTCCTTGAGTGGGGTACAGAAAAAGATCCTTCAAAACTCGACCTTGCAAAAGAACAGTATATGACTCTTATTCAGCTTTATAAGGCAAATGATTTGTATAATTCACGCCTTATGCGCTATTACATAAGAAGCGACAACTTCCAGCAGGTTTTGACATACAGAAAGATGTTTGAAGAAAACAAAAAATCAAAGCTTGCTGCCGAAGACTGGACAGAGCTTGGCGGATATCTTCTTGGAAAGCTTTACGGACCAATTGCTCCTTCAGAAGAATATCTGCGCTACGAAATTGAAGGCCTCCTTAAGCTTCTTATCAAAGCAAAGGATATGGATGAAACAAATCCAATTGCCTGGTACAACCTTGGAAACTACTATGTTCAGACAAATGACAGCATAGCAAATATTGATTACTCGCTTAAAAAGGCACTTGAATGCTTTAATAAAGCTCCTCAGCTTAAGAAGCGTGATATTTACAAATACATAGACTCTTACAGACTCCTTGGCGAAAACTATCTGCTTACAAACGAATATCTTCAGGCTCAGGAACAGTTTACACAGGGTATCACACTTTATACTACAGAAAAAGAAAATGCCGGCTTTGAAGGCAATGAACAGATTGGACTTTTGTATTCAGACCTTGGAAACATAAACTACACAGTTGCCGGCGACTATGAAACAGCTGCAAAGAATTATAAGAATGCAGTTGCTCTTGGTTATGACAATTCAAAAATCCGCTACAGACTAGGCTACATAAGCTACAGAGCAAAGAATTATCTTGAAGCTCTTGGTTCATTTATGAAAGCAGGCGAGGGTATTAAAAAAGAAAGAAATCTTCTTCTTGCAATGGCAAATACTTTGAGCCTTAGAAATGATGATTATGCTGCAGAAGGTTATTACGAACAGCTTATTAATCAGCTTGATAATGAAATAGTCGACAAGGGTGGAACAGTATTCCCTCAGACAGATGATGCAGGTTACGACCTTGTTACAACATATCTTTATGCAGCGAACAACTACGGTGTAACTCTTTACAGACTTGCAAAACGAACAGGCGACAGTCAGAAAAATGCACAGGCAATCGTACAGTTCCAGCAGTCACTCAGAGCATGGGATTCTCTTACACGTGATCAGCAGACTTTAGTACGCCTTGACGGAAGCAATCTTGCTCAGGAAAACATCAAGTATATTACACATCCTGTAACTGAGTTTGAACCTGCAATTTATCTTGAAATACCAAAGAATCTTACGGAAAATGAAGGACTCTAAAACACTTCTGAAGGAGCTCTTCAGAAAATCAATACATCTATGCAGCTCTGTTGTTCCGTGGTTCTTTGCCTCTTATTACTGGCAGACAGTATACGGACTTTTAATTATTGTTTCACTTTATTATTTATGCGAAATTGCACGACTTGAAGGACATCCTGTTCCGGTTGTGTCGCTTATTACAGAAACAGCCAGCCGCCAGCGTGATGAATGTAAGTTTGTACTTGGTCCTGTAACTCTTGTTTTTGGAATAGTTTTTGCAGCCTTAGTTCTTCCTCTTTCTTGTGCAAAAATCGGAATCTTTGCGCTTGCCTTTGGAGACGGTCTTGCAAGCCTTGCCGGAAAAATGTTTGGAAGGGTAAAAATCCCTCATACCGGTGGTAAAACTCTTGAAGGAAGCCTTACCTGTTTTGCTGCAGTTTTTTTATCTACATATATTGTTACCGGCCTTTCTATAGTCAGTCTGATTATTGCTCTTGTTGCAATGTTAATAGAAGTGCTTCCGCTTGGAGACTGGGATAACATGATAATTCCGGTTACAACTGGCGGCGTGTACTATCTGCTTACAGTATTATTCTTTTAGTCGTTCCACAAATACTGTTTATGCAGTTCCTTTAAATAGAAAATATTTCCAAAAAGCAAAAGCAAAAACGAAATAATAAGTTTAAGAAGATTTGTAGAATTAAACAGGAAAAAGGTTCCCAAGGTTATAAGCCCAAGTCCTAATGTAGTAAACTGAGTATAAAACTTCTGTTTGTTCTGGAAAAACAAGGCAATTAAAGTTGCAATAACAACAAGAATAGAAGCAATCCTTATAACATTTCTGTAGCTGTAGTCAACTTCATAATTCAGACAGATATTTGCAGTGTTCAGCGGAATTAAGTTTGCAAAGAAAATACAGCCAATAAGTAAAAGGAAAATATTTTTTTCAAGATCCTGGCGCTGTTCAACATTTCCCATTACAACTGCAAAAAGAAGGCTAAGCGGCATGAGCAGCTTTGAAAAAACAACACAATTACCGCAGAATTTAAGAAAATTAGAGTAGGTATCTATCATTCCAAAAAGCGGAACCCAGATTCTTACGGAATTAGCAATCAACGAAATAAGAAACAGAAAAATATATGGGATATCGGAAGCCTGAGTTTTTTCAAATACACGGTAGAGCATAAAGCTTGTAACGCATACATAAATAATCTGAAAAAACATAGAAATAACTACTATTATAGGATTATAGCGAACAAGAAACGGCTTAGCAGCAGAAGCTTCATTTGCAATTGAAAGTGAAAAAGAATTGTTATAAAGAGTAAAAAGAAAAATGATTATATTGGCTGCCAGAAACACCAGAGAAAAATAAAAAAGCGAAATATTCAGTCTGTTTCTTGTTTTTATAGTCATACTAAAATATTAACGGGTTAAGAAATAATAGTAAAGACTTATTAAAAAAAACCGACAATTTAACTGAAACCATATTTTTACTTGAACTTTGGGAGGATCAGGAAAAATGAAAAAATTATTAGTTTCGGCGCTGACAGTTCTCTTTTGTTGTTCCGCTTTAAGCGCAGGCGATGTTGCTACCTTTGTAGATAAAGGTTTCTCTGCCGACGGAAAATATTATGTTTTTGGACAGTACGGCCGCACAGATAAAAAATTTCAGGGTTGGGCCGAAATTTACCAGGTAGATATTGAAAAAAATGACTGGGTAGACGGTGGTGTTTTCAAAATTAAACCAACTGCAGTAACTGCCGACAAAGCAGGTATTGAAGTATATGAAGCTCTTGAAGGAAAGAACTATTATTATCTTCGTGACCTCAAATGCTCAGTTGCAAATGCAGACCACGTGCTTTATATTCTTGATGATGTAAATAAAACAGGAACTGATGAAATTGTATTTACCGATTTCAACAATTCTACAGTCGATTCTCCCGATACCTTCCACATTCAGCTTGTACCAACAATTAATGGTTCAGGTAAAAATGTAAAATCATCATTCTATATCTGGCTCGAAAAACGCGATGCTAACGGAAACACAATCTATAAAACAAAGGTTGGAAGTCCTGATGTTGTTCGTTCAGGCATAAGCGGTTATAAGATTGAACGCATTATGTGTGACCCGACAGAAAAGAACTTTATCTTTATAATAGAAAAAATCCAGGAAGATGACACCGGCATTTCAATCCGCTACATGGTTGAGGCGGCGAAGATAGAATAGATTTGCGCGGTCCCTGAGCTTGTCGAAGGGCCACTTTTAGGAAAAATGCACTTTTTTTATAAAAAGTGCATTTTTTTTTGCAAATTTTTGTAATAAGTCAACTTTTTTTTTAATACTATATAGAGGTGAAAAAAAATGACTTATTCAAAATTAAAGGAAATGCTGATTGTTGTGGGCGAGGCTCTGCTCATAGCGGGAATCACTGTTGTGGCCGTGCTGCCTGTATCGTGTAAAATAACAGAGCAGGGTATTAAGATTGTGGGCGGAGATTATACACCACCAGTCCTTAATAACTTTATGGTTGCAGACGAACAGACTGTGATTCTGGATTTTTCTGAAAAGGTTCAGGTTGCGGGTTTTGTTGTTGCAAAAGTAATTGATGATCAGTTTGATTCCCAGGAGCATTCTTCTACAATAGATTTGTCTCCTGCAATTGAAAGGGCTTCTGGTGTTTACGGGGCTGTTTCTGCTTACTGTTCCTGCGACGAAGAACGTGTGATTTTTGAACTTGAAGAACAGATGGAAACAGGCTGCGGCTACGAGCTGTATACTCAGGTCAAAGATTCTGTAGGTAACACTCTTACTATTGTAATTCCTTTTAAAGGCTTTAATTCTCATGTTCCCGAAGTTATGATTACAGAAGTTCAGACCGAAAGTGTTTCAAGTCAGAACAAGGCAGAAAAAGAAGCAGGCACTTACCGTAATGAGTATGTAGAACTTCTTATATTAAAAAGCGGGAATCTTTCTGGGCTAGAACTATGCAGCGGTTATGACGGAGAAGAAAAAAAATATGTGTTTCCTGCAATTGAAGTTTCAGCAGGTGAAATAATAGTAGTTCATATGCGTAACAGGGGAAACGGCTGCATAAGCGAAGAAGGTGATGACTTAACGCTTGCAACTTCATCCTATACTTCGCCGCAGGTTCGTGATTTATGGACAGATATTGAATCTACAACACTTGGCAATAAAACAGACATAATTATAGTAAGAAACAGTGCCAATCGCCGTCTTTTAGATGTAGTAATGTTCCGTGCTTCCACCATCCAGGCATGGACCAAAACAATGATTGATTATTCACAGCTTGTAGACGAAACAGAAATATATCTTTCCGGTGATATAGAAAATGCTTTTGTTGCAGACTCTTTAACCCAGACAAAAACACTACACCGCACCAACGCCGCAACCTACCGGCAGCAAATTTTAAACGGTCTGATTCTTGATTACCCGATTCCATCTTCGCCTGACTTCTGGACCATAGCCGATCCTTCTCCGGGTACTCTTTAAAATAACCGGAATATATGCTACATTACCCGTATGGTAGAATTATTAGCTCCTGCAGGTAATGTAGAATCTCTTGATGCCGCAATTGGCGAAGGTGCAGACGCAGTTTATCTTGGTCTCAAAAGCTTTAATGCACGCATGCGAACAACAAATTTTGCATGGAATCAGTTTGAAGCAGCAGTAGAAAGCCTGCACCGTCAGCACAAAAAAGTTTATGTTACTGTAAACACAGTTTGTGAAGAACGCGAAACAGAACGACTTTACCGCTTCCTTTCATATTTAAAAGAAGTTGGTCCGGATGGTCTTATTGTTCAGGATTATGCCGTTATGCGTCTTGCACAGGAATTTTTCCCGAATATGGAGCTTCATGCTTCTACCCAAATGAATGTTGAAAGTTCTGCCGCAGTACGTTTGCTTCAGAAAAATGGAGTAAAACGAGTTGTACTTGCACGCGAACTTGGGCTTGAAGAAATTAAAAAAATCAAAACCGAAACAGCTGCCGAACTTGAAGTATTTGTTCACGGAGCTCTTTGTGTAAGTGAATCGGGCTTGTGTCTGTTTTCTTCATTCCTTGGCGGAAAGTCTGCAAACCGCGGTATGTGTGCCCAGGCCTGCCGCCGCTTTTATACAGCAGAAGTTCCTGGTGGAATTAAACAGGGCTATTATTTTTCTCCATGCGATTTTGAACTTATAGATTATATTCCTGCATTGATTGAAGCTGGTGTGGATTCTTTTAAAATCGAAGGACGCATGAAAAGTGCAGAATATGTAGGAAGTGTAGTTGCCGCTTACCGTTATGTAATTGACCACTACAAGGAAGATAAAAAAGGAGCAATTGCAACAGGCAAAAGAATCCTTTCTTCAGACTTTGCGCGTTCAAAAACAACTTACTGGTACGGCTTTGAAAATCAGAGTGAAGGTGTTGAAAAAGCAGGTGAACTTATATTGAACCCTGACCAGGCTGGCGGAACAGGTCTTTATCTTGGAAAAATTGCGGGAACAAAACCTGCCGAAAAGGGACTTGTAGAAGCAATCCGTGCTGCTGCTAATCCAGATACTCCGCCGGAACAGCTTCGCATTCAGATGGCATATTTAAAAGGCGGAACCTACGAGCCTGACCCAGGGGATTCAATCCGCATTCACAAAAAAGATGATACAGGCCGCATGAGCCATAAAATACGCACAGTTGAATTTGACGAAAAAAGTGACCGCCGCTGGATAGATATTCCTTCCGGTTTTACAACAGGCGATGAAGTATATCTTTTGCAGTACAAGGCAAACACAAAACGCTATCCGCATGTGCTTCCAAATGATATAGGCCGTTACCGGAAGCAGCCTAAAGACGAAATGCTTCCGATTCTTGATGTAACTCCTGTTGCACAAAAGGAACTCGATTATTTCCCTGATGGACTTTATGTGCAGGTTTCATCAATCCCAGATCTTTTTGCAGTTCAGGGAATGAATCCTGTACGCGTTATTCTTGAATATAACAACGAAACCTCTTACGACTTATTGAATCATAAGACAGTGCTGCCTTATTCAAAAAAGCAGCTTTATATTTCATTCGATCCGTTCTGTTCTTCTTCACAGGAAGACAAGCTTTTGCAGGAGCTTTCTTCGCTTATGGACGATGGCTTTATAAACTTTGTTGCAAATAATCTTGCTCACATTCAGCTTATAAAACAGGTAAAAAAAGACAGACCGATTAATATAATTGCAGGACCATATCTTTATACTTTTAACCGCTGGGCAGTTTCATGGCTCGAAAATCAGGGGTTGGGCGCCTTCATAATGCCTTATGAAAATTCACGCCGCAACCTTGAAGCAACCTGGGAGCAGAATGTACGCTCACGTGTTCTTGTTCCTGTTTTTGCTTACCCGGCTTTATTCCGTATGAGATTCAAGCTTCCGTCTGATTATGATTTTACATACTTTGAAGACAAGGAGGAAAAAGTCTTTAAAGTAAACTCAACACCAGACGGTTCGTTTGTAATGCCGGAAGAACCTTTTAGCATTGTAGATAAGACAGCCTTTATAAAGCAGGCAGGCTTTAAAAAAATCCTTGTAGATTTTTCAAAGACAAAGGTTTCACGAAGCCAGATAAAAGCAATTACAACCTCAATGGCAAAAGGTCAGCCTCTGCCTGGCATTTCGCGCTTTAACTGGAAAGACGGATTTTATTCTCCTCAACAAATTGAAGAATATAAGGCCGCTAACGAGCGACGGGCACAAAATGCTCAGGTCAAAGGTAAGGGTAAGAAACGCCGCTAGAAAACTGCCTCTGTCTCTGCCTCTGCAGGTGCTTCTGCAGGTGCCTCTACTTTTGCTGAATCTCCTTTTTCTGCATCTCCCTTTGGTTTAGAAAACTTGTACTCAACGTGTTCTGCAATTACATACACCTTTGATCTCTTAACATTATTTTCTTCCCAACGGCTCTGCTTAAGTCGTCCAACAACTCTTACTCCCTGTCCGCGGTCGCACCACTTAAAGCAGCTTTCTGCCATTTCGCCATAAGCTTCTACATCAAAGTAAGAAACTTCCTCTGTGGGGTTTCCATCTGGTGTCTTAGATTTTCTGTTTACAGCCAGTGGAAATTTACAGACCTGAAAGCCTGTTTTAGGTTCCGAAAACTCCGCTTTTCTTACGACGTTTCCTTCAAGAATAATAGAATTGAGCTGGTTCATAATAACCTCTCGTTTAAATAGAATACCGCGCCCGGCCGGAGCACATGCAAGAAATAAAATTCTTACATATATAGATTAGAAAAAAAATTCGACTTGTTACAAAAATTTGAGAAAAAAAATGAAAAATTTGTGAAAAAAGTGCAAAAAAAGTGAAAAAATAGGGGTCCCTGAGCTAAAAAACGTGGTCCCTGAGCCTGTCGAAGGGCTAAGACTTCTTCGTTCCGTTACTTACAAGTCTGAGCATATACAGCTGAACATATTCAGTAAGGGCTTTCTGCTCTGTGATTTTCTGCATATTCGGAGTATGAACAAGTGCTTCTGCAAGGTTTTCAATACGCTCTTTTGTAAAGGTCTGTGCCGAAAGTGTATTGCAAACGCGTCTTGTATAATCACGAATCAGCGAGTTAACATCTTCTGTAAGATTGTTGTATGCCTCTTTAGAAATCATTCTGTTCCACTGCTTAGTAAGGAAGTTAAGTTCACGGTCAACAGTTGAACCTTCAGGTACATATTCTGAGAAAAGCTCCTTTGCTTTTTCGGCAAGTGCTTCGTGGCGGTTCTTTGATTTTTTAGCACCTTCTTCGTTGTTTTCAAGAATATCCATTGGATCAGAAGCTTCTTTTTTCTGCTGTGCTTCTTTCTTCTGTTTTTCAATTTTGCGAGAACGGAAAAGACCAATCAGCCAGGAAATAATAGGGATTGTATACATAAACGGAAGTCGTGCTTTTGCTTCGGCCATAACCTCTTCCTGCCTGAGCATAAGAAGCTGACTATATGGTAAAAGATGTCCGTCTACAAAAAGCTGGAATGCCTGGAGTGAATCATCCAGATTTTTTTCTGCAGCTAAAAGTGTTATAAAGTTTGCATTTAAAAGTGCATATAAAACAGGTGAATGTTCTTCAACAAGATCTTCAAGTCTCTTTTCGTACTTTGACTTGTCATTCATTTCAGGCAGCTTACGGTATTCAATCATTGAATCATACCAGCTGTTTACAAGAATTTCCTTTATGTTGTCGTGTGCTTCATTACACATGCGGACAATTAAAGAAATAACCTTTTTCTTGTAAATGTAATAGCGGGTTCCTGAAGCAACTTTAAAAACAACAAGCTTTGGCAACGTATTGTCTTCACTTTCTGTAGAAAGATTGAGCAGTGTTTGTTTAAGGTCTTCTTCAGAATACTGACCAAGCAACTGTTTTCCGTTCTTATCCTGAAACTTAATAATCTGAGGAGTAGAAAAGAAGTACGGAGGCTGACCAAGTGCCGACTGAAGTTCCTTTAAGGCTTCTTCGCGCTTGCGGTCTGTCTGGAATCTTTCTTTTAAGTATGAGCTGTGAATTTCTGAAATTGAAATTGCCTGAAGAATGCTTGTGTCATCGGCAGTGCGGTCCTGAATTTTTTCAAAATCCTGACGTACAAAATAGCACAGCTGGTTCCACATATAATACTGGTCGCCGTCTGTAACATCAACGTAACCGGTGTAATCCTTGTCTACAAAAGAAGTAAAGAAGTTCTTAACAGAAATTTCTTTAGAAGGATTTGCAGAACGCATCTTTTTTAAAAAGTAATCATGGTATTCGTCTTTCTTAAGAATCTTGCGAATCTTCATCTGCGAAGATTCAACCAAAAGTTTTATAGGCACACAGGCTGGCAAAAGAAGCGAAGGAAGCTCGCGCGGGAACACAACAACATAAAGGTTCTGCAGCTTTGAAGGTTCCTGATCCATATTCTGAATAAAGTAATCCTGTGCCGATTTTCTTTCAAGAACATTTGTAGGAAATTTTTTAGGCAAATCAGTTTCAATAGGGTAAGGAATGCTTTCGTTTTTCAAAAGCTCCTTGTAAGTTTCGGCATATTTAAGAGAGAAGTAGGCAATAGAAACAATCATCTTTTTATTGCCGTTCTGTAAGACTGCAGCCAGGTGCTTCTGTTCAAGCCCAGACAGTTCAGCCGTTACTGTACCTGTAGGATCCCCCAGATATTTTACAAGCTCAGCCTGTTCTTCAACATGATGCTCCGCATATTTTTTTACCCAGGTACAAAATTCCCTGAAGTCAATAAAAGGAGATTTCTGTTTTTCTGCATAAAAGCGGATAATAGAACTTAAATTTGCTGACGTTGCCATACAAACATTTTACAACATAAAAGAAAAAAATGATAGGAAAAAATAAAAGTATATAGTATAATTAAATTATAAAGAAATTAAAAAAATGTAGGAGCTTTTGTGACTCAGAAGCATTCGATAAAGTATTTATTCTCTGTTCTCTTTTTATTTTTTGTATTCTCTTCAGTTAATCTTTTTGCACGTCATATTGGTACTGGTGTTTATGGTATTAGCAAGGTGCCTATTGGTGATGCCGCAGATTATTTTGCAGATGCACTTGGTGGTGGTTTGAGTTTTGAATTTAGTCTTTCTGAAATGTTTGGAGAAACACTTCGTATGGAATATTGTCCTATTGTTCCTAAGAATGAAACAATAACCAGTGCCTGGCAGTTTACACAGTTTTTTGGTTTTTGGGTTTCATTACCATTTGCTCAAACTGGTTTTTCATTTAGGCCAGAAGTTGAATTAGGTTTGATATTTCAGGGAGTAAGCCTGGATAAGGAATATGGAGAACTGCCTAAGAAAGCTTATGTTGATTTTTTATTTCAATTTTCTCCGTCTTTACGATTTAAAAACAAAAAGATTTTAGATGAACAATTAGAGTTTGAATGGTCACCAATATTTTCCTTTGTTACTCAAAAAAGAGGAGGTCTTGCTTTCCTTGGGATTCGGTTAGGCCTGCAGTATATTTTTGAAATCTAATTCTGGAGTTTTTATGAAAAAAATTTTTGGCTTTGTTGTGTTTATCATTTTAGTTTTACTCTTTACTGGTTGTAGTGATTTTTTAGATGACCTCAAAGAAAATGTAGATGATTTTGAAGTTGAATATACGGTTGAATACTGGCAACAAAGCTTAGATGGAAATTCCTATGATGAAATTACAGCATTATCTTCCGTAAAGAAAGGAATGTCTCACGCATTGACAAATGTGCACCCAGAAAACATTGACGGTTTTACCGCAAAAGCAGTTAATCAGAAAAAAATTAAGCGAGATGGTAGTACTGTAATCGATGTTTACTATGATAGAAAGACAATAACATATTCGTTTAATTGTAACGGTGGTAAATGGACTGATAATCAAAATCAAAAACAATTATGCGGATTATATGGTCAGGAAGTACCTGATTTAGATTCTCCAGGAAAAACAGGTTATGATTTTAATAATTGGGGAGAATCAATTCCGCAAGTTTTTGGTACAGATAATAAAACCTTTAATGCAAACTGGTTACCACGATCTGATACTTTATATAAAGTTGAACATTATCAGCAAAATATTAACGATGATTTATATACACTTTATTGTACTGATGATTGCAGAGGTTCTACTGAAGCAGATACAGAAGCTTCTCCAAAATCATATGCTGGTTTTTCTGCAAAAGATTTTAATCAGACTGTAATTAATGCAGACGGAAGTTCTGTCGTTCAGATTTATTATGATCGTAATAACATAGAATACACCTTTACAACGACTGTAGTTGCATTTGCAGATAATACAACAAGTAAAACATTAAGTGGAAGGTATGGGGCTTCCTTTAATGCTCCTGTAATACAAGCACGAACAGGATATTCAGGAGCATGGAATTCAACAGTTCCTTCAACCTTTGGAGATACAAATACTACCTTTACTACAAAATGGACTGCAAATACTTATAAAATAACATTTAATGGTAATGGAGGTTCTGGATCAACAGCTACACAAACTTTCACTTATGATTCTTCGCAAAGCTTAAGAGGAAACTCATTTACAAGAACTAACTGGGGTTTTAAATGCTGGAATACTGCAAGTAACGGTACTGGAACTACATATAATCCAGGTCAGAATATTTTGAATCTTACAGCAACTAATGGTGCAGAAATAAAACTTTATGCAATTTGGACATATCCGCAAACTTTATCATATCCAGATAAGAAATTCCCATATGTTTGTGATACTATTTCTTTAACCTATACAATAACAGTTAGTGCCCCTGGTTATTCTAAAAGTTTTACTTTTAGTAGTGGTTCTGCGACCTCTGAAATGAAGTTGACTGAAGTTCCACAGGATGCAGTTAAAAATGGAGCAGTCTGGACCTTTACGGTGGTTGCTGTTAATAGTTCATATGGTTTAAGATATACAGGAAGTGGTACATCTACTGTTTCAGGTGGAAAACTCACAGTAGAATTACCACATTTAACAAAAAACTAAAAGTATACCAAAAAGAATAAACATTGCATTTTAATCTCAAAAAGATTAAAATCAACTTATGATAACTTCAAGTAGAATGAAAGGCTTAAACCCGTATGTACCGGGTGAACAGCCTAAAGATAGAGTTTATATAAAGCTCAATACAAATGAAAATCCTTATCCGCCGTGTCATCAGGTTCAGCAGGCTGTAATTGATTTTGTAAAAAGTCAGCCGCAGAAGCTGGCACTTTATCCTGATCCTGATTCAAACGAACTGCATGAAAAAATTGCTGATATGCTCAATAAAACAGGCGGCGTGCTTTGCAGGGCTCGGGTTGAAGGAGGTCAGGTTACTCCTTCTCCAGAAGATAAGATTCCATTCACTGTAACTCCAGATATGATTTATACCGGAAACGGCAGTGATGAAGTTCTTTCTTTTGTGTTCTACGCCTTTTTTGACAGCGGTAAGAAATTTGTAATGCCACAGTTTACCTACAGTTTTTATCCGGTTTATGCAGGCTTTTATAATATTCCGATGGACCAGGTTCCTCTTAAAGAAGACTGGACTTTGGACACAGACGAAATGCTTTCCCGCGTAAAAGAAAACGGCGGCGGAATGATTTTTGCAAATCCAAATGCGCCTACAAGTCTTGCTTTGACTCGCGATCAGGTTCGCCAGATGATTCTTAAAGCAAACAAGGATGAAATATTTATTGTAGACGAAGCTTACGTAGACTTTGGTGGAGAATCATGCATTCCGCTCCTTCAGGAATTTTCAAACCTTTTGATTGTCCGAACTTTTTCAAAAAGTCTTTGCGGGGCAGGTATGCGTCTTGGTTATACAGTTGCTTCGCCAGAGCTTATGAAAATTATTACAACTGTAAAAAACAGCGTGAACCACTTTCCGCTTGATGCAGTTGCTCAAAAGGCCGGTTGTATAGCCTGTGAAAATCCGGCTTATTATGCAGATTGTGCAAGAAAAGTTTGCGAAGAACGCGATAAATTTTATAACTTTTTGAAGTCCCGTGGTTTTTATGTATTAGAAAGTAAAACAAACTTTCTGTTTGCAAAGCATCCTGATATTCCGGGAGAAGAGCTTTACAAACGCATAAAAGAGCAGGGTATTTTAATAAGGCATTTTGCCACACCGGGAATCGAAGATTTTGTTAGAATTACTGTTGGCACCCCAGAGCAGATGGAAAAGCTCAAATGTGCAATTGAAAACGTAATAAAGTAACGTCATTTCGAGGAGCGCAGCGACGTGGCAATCCACATAAATGAAGGCATTCTTATTTATGGATTGCCACGCTTCGCTCGCAATGACGGTGGAGGATTGAAAAATGAAACTTTTAGTAATAAGCGACTTACATGCACATAACGATGTGTTAGATAAAATGGACAGCCTTTTTGCTCAGGCAGACGCCGTGCTTTTTGCCGGGGACTTTGCAGAATGCTTTAAACCCGAAACTGGCGACGCTGCTCTTGAAAAACTCTGTTCTAAGCACGACACAATTTTTGCTGTTCTTGGAAACTGCGACAACGAAGTATTCATGCAGGATCTTGAAGAAAAAGATATTTGTGTAGAAAAAGCTTTGATTTTCCACAACGGACTTGCTTTTGCAGGTTCAGGCGGCGGTACAAAGTTCACAGGAAAAACAGAATTTGAACGCACCGAAGAAGAATGTCTTTCTGATTTTGATATTGTAAAAAATTCTGTAGATCAGAACGGCGATAAATCACTTTGGAAAAATCTTATTTTAATCAGTCATAATCCTCCGATTTGCGGACTCGTAGATTCTTTTGACGGAGAACATCACGCAGGAAGTCAGCAGTTTACAGATTTCATTCAGGAAAATCAGCCGCTTGCTGTAATCTGCGGACACATTCACGAAGGAACAGGCACTTCCAAAATAGGCGACACTGTTGTAATTAATCCGGGCAGCCTTGGCGAAAAAGAAACTTATGTATGGCTCGAGGTTGAAAAAGACAATGACGGAACCTGGAAGGTTTCAAAAGTAGAGGAGTGTAAGCTTTAATGAAAAAACTATTTGCGCTTGCTGCAGGCTTTCTTTTATGCGGCATGCTTTTTGCACAGGAAGCTTCTTCAAAAAAATTTGGTGGTGTAACCTTTGTTTCTTTTAAGACACGCCTTACTTATAAAATTGGCGAAGATACAGCAGCTTATCCTGCAACAAGAACATTAAAACCATTCGCAATCAATAAGTATGAAACCTGCTATGAACTTTGGTATCAGACAAGAATAAAGGCAGAAAAAATAGGATACTTTTTTGTGAATCCGGGACAGGGTGGTTCAAACGGAAAGCGTGGTGCTGAACCAACCGAAGAAAACAGATATCAGCCTGTAACAAATATTTCATGGTACGAAGCTATTGTATGGTGTAATGCCTTGAGTGAAATTAAAGGAAAAACACCATGCTACACTTATAATGGAATTGTATTAAAGGATTCTTCAGATACTGCAGCCTGCGACTTATGTACCTGCAACTGGAATGCCGACGGCTATAGACTTCCTACAGAAGCCGAATGGGAATATGCTGCCCGCCGAACAAAGACAGGCTTTCAGAAAGGAAATCTTGTAAGTGGTCAGACAACTGCCGGTGATAAAGAAGAAGCCTTCTTATATGCCTGGACAAGTGACAACGCCGGAGCAACCCGTAACGTTGGTACAGCAGGCGTTCCTTTTGACCCTAACTCAATTTCGGAACCAGCAACAGGAAATGCAAACGGTGCAGGACTTTACGACATGAGCGGAAACATTCTTGAATACTGCTGGGACTGGTTCGAAGATTATAATGCAAGCGACCTTTACGGACCTTCTGTAGGTTACGAGCGTGTTAGCCGTGGAGGCAGTGTTTCTGATTATACACCTTTCTGCTACGCCGGCGACCGCTACAGCTACGACCCGAACGAATGCTATAACTTCATGGGCTTCCGCCTCGCGTATACTGTGCAGTGAGATTCCCGTGTCAAGCACGGGAATGACATGGGGCCTCGCGGTCCCTGAGCCTGTCGAAGGGCTACTTCAGTTTTCTTTCCTGCTTCTTAAGCTTTTTTGTCTCTGCTCTAATCTTCTGTCTCTGTTTGCGTGACAATTTACGTGCGCGCTTTCTTGCCTCTGATTTTTCCTTATTGATATTCAAAAGCCATACGCTAAGGAATACAGAAACTACACAAAGAATTGTTGCCATCGTAACAGCCCAGTAGCCAGGCATTGTTTCGAACGGCAGTTTAAAGTTCATACCAAAGAAGCTTGTTACAAAGGTAGGTGCCATCATTACAAGGTTGATGATGGCAAGCTTTTTCATGACGATGTTCAGGTTGTTTGAAGTTACTGAGCTGAACGCATCCATGACACCAAAAAGAATGTCTGTATATGTGTCGGCCATTTCAATTGCCTGACGGTTATCTATTGCAACGCCTTCTACAAAATCAATATCTTCATCGTCAAATTTAATGAGCTTGGTGCTTTTCATTTTCTGCAACAGCAGTGCATTACTCTTGAGCGAAGTAGAGAAGTAAACAAGCGATTTTTCCAAACCAAGCATTAGCATGATTTCCTGATTTTCAATTTCCATGCGCATTTCGTTCTGAATGCTTGTAGAACGGCGGTTGATTTCCTTAAGGTAACGAAGGAAGTTCAAGTTAGCGCGGTTCATAATCTGAACGATGAATGAAGGAAAGTCTGTGAGCTTGATATTTTTTATTCTGTTGTTTCCAAAGTCTTTAAGTATTTCGCAGTCTGTCCAGCAGATTGTGATGATTGTCTTCCCCTTAATGATGATGCCGACCGGAACTGCAAAGTAAGGAGTTTCTGCCGCCGGGTCATAAACAGGTACTCGCACGATTGTAAGGATATATCCTTCGCCGTCTTCCATACGAGAAAGCTCATCAGGGTCAAGAATATCGAGGATATGATCCTGCTCAAGCTCGTATTCTTCCTGAAGCAGATTAGTTTCATCGCGTGTAACATTGCGAGCATCTATCCAAAGAGGCTTTTTTGAGTTGATTTCTTCTTTTTTAGTTTTGAAAAACTGTCCGTCATCCTGCTGCCAGTATGTAATCATTTTAAAATTCTCCTCTCATAGCCAAAAGAATTTCAAAATGTACAGGAATTGGAATAGACTAGAAATTGAAATTCAAGAGGCTGCTATTTGTGATTAAAATACGTATGGGATAACTACTCGACCCGCCGTCCATATAACGCCTCCTGAATAAAATGTAAACTTCAAACTGAATAAGTTAATTATATCATAAAATAATGAATTGGGGCAATAACACCACGTCATTGCGAGGAGCGAAGCGACGTGGCAATCCATGCTTTAGAATGCATACTTATAACTGGATTGCCACGCTTCGCTCGCAATGACGATGTCATTGTCGGGCTTGACCCGACAATCTTTTATCTGATGCCTTCTTTAAGAACATTTAAGTTTTCATTCATAATCTTTAAATACGAAGTGCTGGCGGCCTGCTTTGAGGTTACTGATTGCATTGAATCTAAAACGAGTACCCGGGCATTCTTTTTACTGCTGTTCTGAATGATTGTTCTGCACAATTTTTCATCGCCTGATTCAATTTTGAAAATGTAGTTGGAATCAAGTTCGTCCATTTTTTTTGCCAGGAAGATTACAGTCTTAAAGCTGGCTTCTGTTTCTGCTGAGCAGCCTACAAAAGCGGCATAATAATTCAGATTGTAATCATCAACCAGATATCTGAACGGGAATCGGTCGCCAAAAATCAGGGTGTTTTTTGATGCTGATTTTACTGCGGTAGAGTAGGCGGCATCCAGTTCATCAAGTTGTGCGGTATAATCAAAAAGGTTTTTGATGTAGCTTGCGTCATTTTCACTGTCTTTCTGGCAGAGGGCTTTGGTGATTGCATTACAAATAATTTTTGCATTTTTAAGAGAAAGCCATACATGCTCATCATATTCAGCTTCTTCTTCCTCATCCTCTTCTTCGGTTTCCATACCTTCTACAATTTCTTCTTCCTTTACGCTGTCTCCAAGAATTTCCATGAGGTTCAGGATAATCATATCTTTGTTCTTTTTATTTTTGAGGGCATCTTTAACCCAGCGGTCACTTTCTCCACCTACATAAATAAAAATATCAGCGGTAGAAATTTTTGCAATATCCTGAATACTTGGCTGATAGCTGTGAAGATCAATTCCGTTTCCAACTAAAAGGGTAAGATCAATGTTGTTATTTGTAGATTTTTGGTTTTCAATAATTTCTCTTGTCCAATCGTACATCGGGAAAATTGTAGAAAGGACTTTGATTTTTGATTTTGCATAGCCCGAGGCATTTGTTGCAAAAATTAAAATGAGTGCCAGTAAAAGCGCCTTACATGCATTGCAGATACCATACAAAACAGTCCTGAACGGATTAATTGCAAAGCCGTGTTCCTTTTGAAGATGTTCGCTAAGCTCCTGAATCTCATCACATTCAACATGAAAAAGGTTTCCGCATTGTTCACACTTAAGATGAAAATGAGGAACTTCTGCTTTACAGTCTTCCCCGGAATATTCAAAGCACGCAGCCGAATGCTCATCAATAAAATATTTCTGAAGCGTTCCGTCTGCCACAAGCTTTTCCAGCTGCCGGTAAATAGTCGCAATACCAATTGAAATCTGCTTACTTTCAAAATGCTCGCGAACTTCTTCCGCCGTAAAATGTTTACCCTTCATTTCCTTCAAATAAGAAAAAAGAAAATCCTGCTGTTTTGTTTTATATGTTGATTTCTGCATAGTCATATCCTTTTGCACAATTTGATAACGGTTATCAAATTAATAAAAATAATAAAAAATGTCAATATGATAATCATTATCAAATTACACGTCATTGCGAGGAGCAGCATCAAGTTTGTCATTGCGAGGAGCGTAGCGACGTGGCAATCCATACTTTTGAATGCAATCTAATATGTGGATTGCCACGCACTTCGTGCTCGCAATGACGTGGTTTGCTGGGAGCCATTTTTTTCTTTAACAATTTCTTTTTTTATTATTATATTTACATATATGCCCGTATTACCAGTTTACGAATTACCATTTCACATTGTTTTTCTCATTTTCATAATCTTCAGTTTCGTCGGATGGTGCAGCGAAGTCTTATATGTTGGTATTTTTTTTGAACATAAATTCGTAAACCGTGGTTTCTTACATGGCCCAATTTGTCCAATATACGGTTTTGGTGGTCTTACAATTCTTCTGTTGACAAAGCAGCTTTATTCAACCTGGATTCCGCTTTTTTGTGCAAGCATGCTGTTCTGCACAATCGTTGAATATCTTTCCAGCTGGATTCTGGAAAAGCTTTTTCATACACGCTGGTGGGATTATTCTCATTATAAGTTTAATATCAGCGGTCGTGTGTGCCTGCTCAATTCTGTTTTATTTGGTGTACTTGGTGTTGTAATCATTCATTTTGTTCAGCCTTTTGTAATGAAATTCCTTTCATTGTTTTCTGATTTTGTACTTAATGTGAGCGCAGATGTAATTGCCGTAGGCCTTACTGTAGACCTTCTTATTACGATTCGTCGCCTTGTTGATTTTTCTGTTACAATGGAAAAAGTGCGTGCTGTTTACGAAAAACATGGTGCTGAATTCCTTGAAAAGATTGAACAGTTTAGACCAAAGCTTAAGAACGTTGAAAGCTTTATACATCGATTCCCAACTCTTAAGAGTATAAATTACAGGGATGAACTTGAACTGATTAAGCAGCGTGTAAAAGATAAAAAATCACAGATGCTCAAAAAAATCAGAAAATCATAGGTTTTTCCTTGATATTTTCAAAAAAATAAAACTTTTTTAAATTTTTTCCTCGAATTTTTGTAATAAGTCCTCTTTTTTTTTAATACTAAGTATATCAAAAATTAAAAATCAGGAGGCTTAAGTTGAAGACGCTTTGGCGTGCCCTGTGCTGTGTGCTTTTTCTGGGTGATGTATTCTGTTCGTCGGTTTTTGCGGTGGGGAATGGAACTTCTAAAGATGGGGTGTATAGCTGGGATTTTTCGGATTGTTCGATTCGTGACATTCTGTATGTTGTTTCGCTTGATACCGGGATTTCGATTGTGAGTGATGATACTGTGAGCGGTAAAGCTGACTTTCGTTTTACGGGCAAGGATTTTGAAACGGCGTTTGATTCTTTTTTAATGGCTGCAAGACTGTATGTTAAAAAAGAGGATGAATTGTGGACGGTCAGCAGGTTCAGGATTTTAGAGCAGAACGGCTTGTATGATCTTGATGCTTGTGATTTGTGTGCAGAGCAGATTGTTGAAAAGCTGTCGTTGTTTTTAGGGATTGCGCTTACTTATGAAGTGCTGCCTTCAGGAACGATGAATGTGCATTTTAAAGGATTGGATGAATTTGGATTAGTTCAAAGTTTGTGTTTGAGATTGAACGGCTTTGTGCTTGAAAAGACAGATGCAGGATATCATTTTGCTAAGAAGACTGCTGGTGCGGGAATCGTGAATTCTGGAAATGTGAGTGCGTATGTGAATGTGCATTCTGATGAGGAAGGAAGGGTTTTTGTTGATGTGCGGGATTCAAGGGCTATTGATGTGTTAGAGGCTTTGTTTGAGTTGGACGATGGGAATGGTTTTTGTGTGCTTGCCGGTTCGGACGTTAAGATTACTAGAAGTTGTTTCGTTGGAAAGAATTTCGAAGATGCGTTGGAAAAGGTTTGTTCGCAGTGTGGACTTGGTATTGTTCGGACAGATGGAGTTGTCTATGTTGTTGCAGATGTTGGTGCAAGGGATAAGCTTGTAGCAGGGAATTTGAACTGGTATAAGATTACGCTTGAGCATGTGAAGGCATTGGAGTTTGTGTCGATTTTGAAGAAGAGATTCGGGAATTTTGAGAGTGTTGTTCTGCCTGATGAGATGTCGGTTCTTGTTTGTGTTGACGAGTTTTGCTTTGAAGAGATTTGTCTTTTGAAGGAAGAAGTTGATTTAAAGAAGAATACTTATCTTGTTGAGTTGAAGTACATTCGTCCTGAAGATTTGCTTAAGTATCTGCCGCCTGGGATTGATAAGGGGTGCTTGTTTTTTGCAGATGATAATTCTTGTGTTTATTTTATGGGTACAGAAACTGAGTATTTGATTCTGTTAGAGCAGGTGAAAATTTGCGATAGGCCCGTGCTTCGGGTGAGCTATGATTTGTTGATTTTGCAATATGAAGAAGGAACGGAGAATTCATGGAGTCCGAATTTTTCTGCCGGGAAAATGAAGATCGGCGATAAGAATGATTTTGGCATTAAACTTGGGAACGTGTTGAATCTGAACTTGAATGTAATCAGTGCTTTTGGATTGGATTTTGCGGCTCAGCTGCAGGCTTCGATTGAAGAGAATAAAACTTCGGTTTTTGCTGATACAACCCTTCATGGCGTTGCGGGAAAACAGATTAATTTTCAAAACACTAATACTTACAGGTATAGGGACAACAACCTTGATCCCGATACAGGTAAGCCTGTCTATTCTGGTGTGACAAAAGAGATTGTTTCTGGCTTGAAGCTTGATGTTGTTGGTTTTGTAAGTGGAGACGGAATGATTACAAGTACTGTAACTGCTTCTGTTACCCGCCAGGGAATCGACACATCTTCTTCAACCGGAAATCCTCCGCCTACAAGTGAAAAGGTTGTTACTACAGAAGTGTGCGGAAAAAGTGGGGAGCCTATTATCATAAGCGGGCTTGTGCAAAACACAAATTCCCAAAGCCAAAGTGGAGTTCCGTTTATTTCAAAGATTCCTTTTTTTGGCAAATTCTTTACGACAACAGAAACGATTGTCGAAAAAAGTCAGATGGTAATTTATCTTGTACCTCATATTGAGGAATACAATTCATCATATATAAAAAATCAGGATTCAGAGCTGCAGAAACAGCTTCTGGAACAAGAGCATCAAACTTTGCTCGTCGAACGATGTACAAAACTATATGAAAAAATCACAGGGGAGGAAGCAGGTGAAAAATTATGAGTTCAGGCTTACACCGGCATATTGCCTTTATAACGGCATAGCAGTAAAAAAACAGAAAGGTTCAGAAATTTGTTTTGCTCTGGAAAATCAGGAAAACGAGCTTTTAAAACAAAGAATTACAAAAGCTTTTTCGCATTATCTTGAATATGTAAAAGGCCAGAAGGATTGTCCGGGCGCTTTTAAAAATCCTCCTGTAATCAGTTTTGAAAAAGTAAGCCGGAGTGAGCTAAGAAAATATGTATCGCGTTTGTATCTGACGGGAACAGCGCAGGAAAATCTTGTAATAAAAAATCAGTCGACCCCAGAAGAAAATGCGGCTGCTGTTCTACTTTTAGACACTCTTATTTCAGATGCAAGAAACAGAGGCGCAACAGATATTCATATAGAAAATAATTGCATAAGATTCAGGGTGTATGGCAAGCTTGAATTAATTTCAAAATTGTCTGAAGAAAAAACGCAGGAGCTTGTTCAAAGAATAAAGTTTCTTGCGGGAATGAATGTACTCGAAAAACGCAGAAGTCAGGACGGGCATTTTGTATACGGAAAGGAAAAACCTGTTTTCATAAGGGTTTCTACAGTTGGTATTCTTGGAAGTAATCAGAATGCGCAGGAGGAATCTGTTGTAATAAGGCTTTTAGATACAAACAGACTTCCATTAAATTTGTTGCAGCTTGGTTTTACTGTAAAGCAGCTTTCAAAAATCCAGGAGCTTTGCCAGTACCCCAATGGTCTTGTAATAATCTGCGGGCCTACAGGAGCCGGAAAATCTACAACAGCGGCTTCAATTTTAACTGATATTCAGCAGCTGAAAAATAACTCGGTTAAAATTATAAGTCTTGAAGATCCCCCTGAATATCTTATTCCCGGAGTTACTCAGATTCAGATTGATGAAAAAACAAGCAATTCTTTTTCACACGCGCTTATGCATATATTCCGCCAGGATCCGGATATTCTTATGATTGGAGAGATTCGGGATGAAAACAGTGCTGCTGTTGCTGTAAGGGCCGCTCTGACTGGTCATCTTGTTTTTGCAACACTTCATACATCTACTGCTGCAGGTACTGTGCTTCGGCTTGAAAATCTTGGTATTCCACGGAATCTGATTGTTTCTGTGCTTAAAGGTGTAATTGCACAGGAGCTGAATAACTTTCATGGAAATGTGAATCTTGTTGCGGATGTTTGTGTTCCTTTGAAAAAAATCGAAACACCGGAAGCACTTAAGCTTTCTGAAAGTGAACTTGAAGAGCTTTTTGAACATACAACAAATTATATAAGCGTATTAAATAAATCACTTTCGCTATTAAAACAAAAGCATTCTGTAAATACCGAATTACCTCAAAAACCGGCGGCTAGAAAAACAAAACCAATAAGACTGCCGCTTATAACTCCGCGTAAATCAAAGCGTTCAAAGGAGAATGCCGGCTGATGAATCGTTTGCAAAACAGAAGGAACAAAAAAAGATTTACAGAATTGCTCGAAGAATTTGTGTGCAGGAAAAACTGCGATTTACAGAATGCCCTGAACCTCATTTCAAAAACCGGCAGCCGTAAATATAAAACGGTAACACTTGCTGCCCAAAACCTTTATGATTCTTTACGTCACGGGAATACTTTTTCTTCTGCATTAAAAAATTGTTCTGTTATTGAGTTTGATGTTCTTTATGTTTCATTTATAAGCTTTGCAGAACGCTGCGGTTCATTAGAACAGACATTGATTTTTCTTAAAGACAAATGCCTTCGCGAAGAAGAAAACAATTCAAAAGTTATCGAAGCTTGTGTGTATCCGGCATTTGTAATTATTGCTTCTGTTGCAGCGGGCATTCTGTTTTTTGTGTATTCAAAATCATTTTCTGATGAGATATATGATTCAATTCTTTTTTCATTTTGTTTTCTGATTTTATTTTGCATTACAGCTTTTGTGATTCTTAAAAAACTGCTTGGTACAAATAAATTATATGAAGCTTTTCTTGCGGCAGGATTTCTGATTAAAGGAGGTGAAAGTCTTGCCAATGCAGTAAAGGATGCAGTAAACATTCTTGGCTACGAAACAAGGGAAGGGCAGCTGTTTGCACAGGCAGGAAAGAAACTGTCTTATGGGGTGAGTTTGAAGGCAGCTTTTGAACTTGATTCTTGGAATAAAAGTTTGCAATCCGAACTGGAAGATGCTTTTTTTTATGCAGAAAATACAGGAGGTGAAAATGATGTGTTTGAAAAAATTGCCATATGGCTGAATGAACAGGACAAAAAACGACGTGCGGTGTGCTTTAAGCTTTTAGAGCCGTTTTTTATTTTTGGAACAGGAATATTCCTGCTTATATTTCTTATGAATATTGTGCTTCCGGTTTTTAATCAGGGCACAATGATTTTGTAATCAGTTTTTATTTTTTTGGGAGGAAAAATGTCAACAAAGGAGAAAAACTATGCAAAAAAGAAGAAAGCTGGAAAAAGTTACCCGGCCTTTACTTTTGTGGAAACCCTTGCGGTTCTGGCAATCACAGCAGTCCTTACGGCAGGGTGCACAGTATCGGTTGCCAGGCTTATTGCAAGTGCAAAAAAGACATCGGCAAGAAATCAGATTGAACAATACTCAGCTGCATTACAAACCTATTTCCTTGACTGCGGCCGATTCCCAACAACAGAGCAGGGACTTGCCGCCTTATGGGAAAAACCAGTTTTATATCCGGTACCGGAAGACTGGAACGGACCATACCTTGAGCGTAGACCAGCCAAAGATCCTTGGGGAACCGATTTTGAGTATCTCAGCTCTGAAAGCTCCATTATGCCGTCAGAGGTTCCTGCGAATCTGCCCTATGTACTCATTTGCTACGGCGCAGATAAAGAAAAAGGAGGAAATGCCAATGGAAGAGATATCGTCTCGTGGGAATAAAGTTCCTTTTTCTATGACAGCGCTTCTGGTACTTGCAATTCTTTCTGCAGCAGGAAGTTACAGATTAAAAAAGACAGCACAAATCAATCGATGGGAAAAAGAACTGGCTACGTATTCAATTGCGCTGGAAAAAGAAAATCAGCTTGTAAAAAGTAAGCTTTCGCAGGATAAAAAATGAAGCTTTATTCAGTCACCCTTGCGGCTTTTTTTATGTGTTTATTTTTTTCAATTATCCAAAGCTCGGTATTTTACGCGCAAAAGCTGGATCAAAAAGCGCAGGAGGTTTTTCTTTGCTGTACTGCAAAAAAGTTTATTGCACAAAGTTTTAAAAACACCTGCACAGGTAAAGGCTTTAGAAACCTGGAACAATGGAAGCTTGTGTGTAATGAACTTTTTATGCTTGATTCTATAACTTACGAAATTAGTCCAGAACCCGAAAAATTATTTTATGCAAAATGGAACGGTTCAGGCATTTTTTTCAGGTGTAGTGGTGAAGTTTATTTTATTAATAAAAACAACGAGGCTTTGTAATGAAAAAAAATACAATTAATTGCCCGCAGAAGGATTATGATTTTTATACAATTCCATTTCCTGTAAAAGCGTTGTTTGGACCTCGGAGGGAACATTATATTTTTTCTGAACTCGAAAAACTTCATCCTTGTTTTTCAAATGACTGCAGCTATGACACACATTTTAGAATCGAAAAATCAGGATTAAAAGCTGATGTTGTAGTAATGCAAAAATACAAGGTTGCAGAATACAAGGCTAACAAAACAAATCTTGTTTTTAAAGAAAGTGCCCGTCATCATTTTTTTGCTCAGAGAAAAAGAAAAGCGGTGTATATGTTTTTGACAGCTGCCGTTTTACTGATTATTGTTTTAGTGTATACAATCAATTTATTTTCTGCCGCCAGACAGCCTGATTTAACTGAAAGCCAGCTTACCCAAACTTACACAGAGCCTGAACCTTCATTGCAGCAAAAAGAACTTTTGATTTTACATTTACTAAATGAAATTTCAACCAACGGTGGAACTGTCTCTGATTTTTCCTGGCATTTCGACGGATATAACGAAACAGCTGCGATGCTTGTAAAAGGTTTGTTCCCCGAGCAGTTTATGGGATTTGATTCTGAAATAAAGCTTTCATCAATGACGTTTGAAGCATCTGTTCCGGTAATACCAGTTAGTTTTAATGAGCACTATGTTGTACAAGCTCCAGGTGAGCTGTCCTTATGTGAAACAAAACGAAACGCGCTTAGAAAAGTGATTGTTGAAAATAATCTTGAATTAATAGAAGAAACTGTGCAGCCTTTTGGAATTAAATTTATAGCTCAAAATAATCAGTCATTGGAAACAGCAAATCTTATAAGCTTTCTTGAGCAGAACAATATGCCTGTTTCTGATTTAAAAATCAACTCATCGCAAAATCAAATCAAAATAGAAATTGTTTTTTCGAGTGTAAACCTTGCCGGCTTAAGCGGATTTTATGAATGCATAAAGAATAATATAAAACTATTTTTTACAGAACAGGAAAACACAATGCCACAAGAAATGTTTTCTCAAACCGAACCGCTCCAAACCGCTCAACCCCAGCAAAAACTTTTCAAAATCGGACAGATTATAAAACCCGACGGTTATGTGATTACCTGGTATAAAGACGAAAATGGAAAAATTGTAAAGAGGTGAATTATGAAAAATAAAAAGTGTGGAAAAAGATTTTTGCGTGTCTTGTCTGCAGCAGCAATTCTGTTGTATTTTTTCAGTTGTAAAACAGCTCCAAAAAAAATCGAAGCAGCAAGCGTCACCTTTTTTATTGTAGATGAAAATGATCGTGCTGTTCCAGATTTTGAAATATGCCTTTGGTGCAATGAAAAAGGGGAGTGCGTAAAAAAGCAATCCGGCCTTACAAATGAAACGGGCTTCTGTACTTTCTATAATCTTTCAGCTACAGATTATTTTGTTTCGGGTGAAAAAACAGGTTTTACAACAATAGACATGTCGGAGCTAAATATTCAGAAAGCTTCTGAACTGATTTGTTTTAGAGTTCTTGGTGCCGATTTTGTTTTAGATCAGATAGAACAGTTTTGCGCGGAAGGACAGTACCAGAAGGCACTTGAATGGCTGCAGGCTTTGTGTACTCAACAGAACTCTGATTTTCAAAATAGTGTAGAGCTGTTGAGTAGCGGCCTGCAGCAGCGGATTAATCTTAGTCGTCAAGACAAGAATCAAGATCTTTACAAATCTGATCCTTATCAAGATGGCGTCCAATAATAACCATTTTAATCATGCGGTCACCGACCTTTTCGTCCCAGTCTTTTTTCATTTCTGGTTCTTCGGCAAGCACGCGTTTTTGTTCTGCCGGTGGACAAGAAGCAAGCCAGTTTCCTGAATAGCCTGCCTGAATCTGTCGTCCTGAAGTTTCAAGAACATATGCCATATCGTCTTCATCGCTGAACCATACAACACCCTTTGAACGGATAATATTGCGTGGCCAGTTGTTTGCAAACTTGTCTAAGCGCTCACGGTTGAACGGACGGCGGCGGTAATAAACAAACGAACCAATTCCATATTCATCTTCGCTTTCGCCTTCGTGCTTGTGCTCATGGTGATGGTGTTCGTGGTCATGGTGGTGCTCATGCTCATGTTCTTCATGATCGTGGTCATGATGATGCTCCGGGGTCCCTGAGCCTGTCGAAGGGTCGTGGTCATCATCATCGTCATCTTCATGTTCTTCTGCTTCTTCCAAAGCCTTAACCCAGCCTGCACTTGCATAAACTGTTTCAAAATCAAAGCGGTCTGTTCCAATAATTTCATCAATTGGAACCTCGCAGCGAGTTGTTTCAAAAACCTTAACAGTAGGCTGAATCTTATTAATAACAGCGCGAACCATTTTCATCTGTTCATCTGTAACAAGGTCGCGTTTATTTACAATCAAAGTAGAACAGAATTCAATCTGCTGAATCAAAAGCGATTCAATATCTTCTTCGTCAATGTCTTCTTTAAGCAAAGATTTTCCTTCGTCAAATTCTTCTACTAGGCGGCTTGCATCAACAACGCCAACAACGTTATCAAGCTTACCGATTTCTATAGTTTCAATTGCCTGTGCAATAGGCATTGGCTCACATACCCCACTGGCCTCAATCAAAATATAATCAAACTTGCCGCTCTTCATGAGGTTTTCAATCTGATTAACCATATCAGTTTTGAGCGTACAACAGATACAGCCGTTTGTAAGAGGAACAAGACTGCTTGAATCTTCAATCTTTGCTTCTTTAGAAATCAAACGCTCATCTACGTTTACTTCACCAATATCATTTACGATAACTGCAACCTTATAACCTTTCTGATTTGTAAGAACACGGTTAAGCAAAGTTGTTTTTCCCGCACCCAAATATCCACAAAGTAATGTAATAGGAATTTTTTTTGACATCTATTTACTCCTTCCGTCATTGCGAGCGCAGCGAAGCAATCTAATATATGGATTGCCACGCTACGCTCGCAATGACGAATTATCTTATTAAATATAATAAAAATTCCCGCTAAAGTACACAAAATCTGAACTATTTTCTTTTTTTTTCGTAAAAATGGGTGTATAATCTACTGTGTATATGAATAAATAGTCATGTGACAATATATTTACATTGTTCTGATACGGAGTGAAAAATGATTGAGTGCAACTTTCTCTGTTGCGCGAGAGCATTTTACACGGGAGTATCAGAACCACATAAATTCATTTTACAATTCATATACACAGGAGATCCCTATGGCAATGAGACTTGTTACCCGTTCTGATTTTGACGGCTTGGTATGTGGCGCACTTTTGCTTGAAGCTGGTGTAATCGATACCTGGAAATTTGCACATCCAAAAGACCTTCAGGATGGACTTGTAGAAATAAATGAAAATGACTGTCTGGCAAACGTTCCTTTTGTACCAGGTTGCGGTCTTTGGTTTGACCATCACTCTTCGGAGTTTGAACGTCAGGAGCTCGAAGGAAAGTACAAGGGCGAAAGCCGCATTACTCCTTCTTGTGCCCGCATTATTTATGAATACTATGGCGGAAAAGAAAAGTTCCCTAACTTTGATGATATTATGGAAGCTGTAGATAAGGTAGACTCTGGTAACCTTACAATTGATGAAATCCAGAATCCACAGGGCTGGATTCTCGTAGGATTCCTTATGGACCCACGAACCGGTCTTGGCCGCTGGCGAGAATTTACAGTTCCAAACTATGCCCTTATGGAAAAACTCATGGTTGCATGCCGTGATAAATCAACTGCCGAAATCCTTGCAATGCCTGATGTTCAGGAACGAATTGCCGTTTACAATGAGCAGACAGAAAAGTTCAAGGAAATGGTTAAGGCCCACACCCGCACAGAAGGAAACCTTATTATTTCAGACCTTCGCGGAGTAGACCCAATCTATACCGGTAACCGTTTTATGATTTACAGCATGTACCCAGAACAGAATATTTCTGCATGGATCGTTAGTGGTCGTGGCGGACAGGGTTGTTCTGCAGCCTGCGGTTACAGCATCCTTAATAGAACAAGCAAGGTGAATGTAGGAAGCCTTATGCTTAAGTATGGTGGCGGTGGTCATGAAAAGGTAGGTACCTGTCAGTTCACAAACGAGAACATGGATACCGATCTTCCAAAAATGCTTAAGGAGCTCTCTGAACTCGCTAATGCGTAAAAGAATAGGCGTAATCACAGCTTGTCCCGAAAACGATTACCAGCATCGCGTTATGTCTGGTATTCTTGCTCAGGCTAATGTATATAATTATGATGTCTTTGTTTTTTCTCCCTTAGCACACGTTACTTCAAATTCAAAAGATCACGTGCAGGGTGAACTCAATATTTTCAATCTTATAAATTTTGATCTTCTCGATGCCATCATAATTATGCCTATTGCTCTTACAGAAAATAATGACACAACAATTGTCGAAGCCCTGCTCAAACAGTTTGAAGAAAAATGCAGGATTCCTGTTGTATCAATAGACATCCCTTTTGGCGATTATCCGGTTATCCGCACAGATGAAAAAACTCCGTTTAAACAGATTACCGATCACCTGATTGATGTTCACGGCTGTAAAAATATTTCTGTCTTGAATGGTCCTACCGGCTATGACGGTTCAAGCATCCGTTTGTCTGGTGTTGAAGAATCAATGCAGAATCACGGATTAAACCTTAATAAAAACCAGGTGTACGACGGAGACTTCTGGTACACGAGCGGAGAAACGCTTGGCGAAAAATATGTAAGCAAGAAGCTCCCTTTGCCGGATGCAGTTATCTGCGCTTCTGATTACATGGCCATTGGTCTTACAGATACACTCATACGAGGCGGAATAAAAGTTCCACAAGATGTAATCATCACAGGCTTTGATGCAGTTGCCGAAGCAAGTATGAACAATCCGTCTATTACAACTTACAAACCGTTCCTTGCCGACACAGCCGCAAAAGCAGTGACTTATCTGCACAAGCTCATCTCTCCAAAAGAAAAAGAAAAATCTGTAGAGTTTTCTTCAAAGGCATATTTGTGTGTAGGTGGAACCTGCGGCTGTCCTGAAGATGAAGAATACACTCACGCAAGAATCCAGCAGAATCAATATATGCTGCAGCAGAATTTTAATGATAAAAAATTCTGGGACGGAATAAGCATAGGCACTCTTTACGAAAGCTACACTAACGAAATTCTTACAGGCACTTCTTCGACAATAGATTGTCTTTATAAAATCTATGAATCAAAATATCTGATACAGCCTTATGAATATCTTTATCTTTGTTTGAACCAGCACTGGGCCGATTCCGATTGCGATTTTAAATTCGGTTATTCGGAAAAAATGAACATGTGTATTTATGCCGACAAACAGAAAAAACTTGAAGGCGCCGAAAAGCATGTTTTTTATGGCCGCGATAACGAAAAACTTTTCCCTGTAAGTCAGCTGCTTCCAGATTACGCCTTAAAGGAAAATCCATCTGTTCCGCAGGTTTATTATTTCTTCCCTGTTCATTTTGGAACAATAAGTCTTGGCTATATGATTGTCCAGAATAATCTTACAGAAGAATACATGCCTGGCCTTGTACTTAGAAATTATGTGCGAATGATAAACAATGCCCTTGAAATGTCGCGCACAAGAAATAAAATTATTTCGCTTTCTGAACACGACATGATGACAAATCTTTATAACCGCCGCGGACTTGATCACGCAGTACATGTAATGAATTCGCGCGCAAAGAAAGGGGACAAGTGGCTTGCAATAGTTGCCGACATGGATGGACTTAAATTCCTTAATGATAACTTTGGTCACGCCAAGGGTGATGAAGGCTTGAACTTTATTGCAGATACAATGCGTAAGATTTCTGCCAGTGACGAAGCCTGTGTCCGTAACGGTGGTGATGAATTTGCAATTGTAGGCCTTGGCCGCTATTCCGACAAACAAATAAAAGAAAGAATCCGCCGCTTCAACGACCTTATAAACGAATACAACAAAAACAGCCCGGTCCCTTTCAATGCCAGCATAGGCTACTGCATAAAACCATGGGGCACTCCAACCGCCTTCGAAAAAGCCCTCGAACAAGCCGATGTCAACATGTACCTGGACAAGCGCCAAAAGAAAAACCGCCGTTAACGTCATTGCGAGCGTAGCGTGGCAATCCAGATTTTTACCTACAAGTATTGTAGGAAATATCAATTTATGCTACTATCACTCTCAATATATATAAAGAGGTGATTTTATGAAACGCATTATTACAGTACAAGATATTTCATGTGTAGGCAAATGTTCCCTCACCGTTGCACTCCCAATTATTTCTGCTATGGGCGTAGAAGCTTGTGTTCTTCCAACTGCAGTTCTTTCGACACATACAGCATTCAAAGGTTTTACATTCCGCGACCTTACAGCAGACATCCAGCCAATCTTTGACCACTGGAAAAACGAAAAAATCCATTTTGACGCAATTTATACAGGCTACCTTGGTTCTTTTGAACAGCTTGATCTTATGCACAAGCTCATTGCAGACTTTGGCGGCAAAGATACACTTGCAATTGTAGACCCATGTATGGCCGATAACGGAAAACTCTATCCGGGCTTTACACAGGAATTTGCTTTTGCTATGGCTAAGCTCTGCGGCAAGGCAGATGTAATTGTTCCAAACCTTACAGAAGCAAGCTACATGCTCGGCATTCCTTATAAAGAGTCTGGCTATGATGTTGCTTATGTAAAAGATATTCTTAAACAGCTTGCTGCCCTTGGTGCAAAAAAAGTTGTACTCAAAGGAATCGAATTTGCAAACGATCAGCCAGACCTTACTGGTGTTGCAGGCAAAATCGGTATTGCTTCTTATGATTCAGAAACAGACACTTTTGAATGGTACTTCCACAAAAAGATGCCTCAGAGCTTCCACGGAACAGGTGATATTTTTGCAAGCGTATTGACCGGTGCTCTTATGCGCGGTCTTTCTTTGCAGAAGTCATATTCACTTGCAGGTGATTTTGTAGTAGAATCAATAAAGGAAACTTTAAGCCACGAAGATTACAACTGGTACGGCGTAGACTTCGAAGCTGCGTTTCCATATCTGATAAAACGACTGTAGGACGTCTATGAAAAAAATTACAATTCTTGATTCAACCCTTCGCGATGGTGCGCAGGGAGAGGGCGTAAGCTTTTCGGTAAAAGACAAAATCCATATCTGCCAGGCTCTTGATGAATTAGGAATTCAGTATATCGAAGCCGGCAATCCCGGAAGCAATCCAAAAGACATGGAGTTCTTCCAGGAAATAAAAAAGGTTTCTCTTAAAAATGCAAAGGTCTGTGCTTTTGGTGCAACCCGCCGTAAGGATACAACCTGCGCACAGGATTCACAAATCCAGAGCCTTATAAATGCCGGTACCGATACAGTTGTAATTTTTGGTAAATCCTGGGATTTTCAGGTAAAAGAAATAATCAAAACAACACTAACAGAAAATCTCAACATGATAAAAGAAACATGTGCCTACCTCAATAAAAAGGGACGTACAGTTTTCTATGATGCAGAGCACTTTTTTACAGCTTATGCAGAAAATAAAGAATATGCCATGAAAACTCTTGAAGCAGCAGTAGAGGGTGGGGCACAGGTAATCTGTCTTTGCGAAACAAAAGGCGGCTTTATGATTGACGAATGCCGTGCCGCTGTAGCAGAAGTTGTTCAGGCATTCGGAAAAAAAGTTCAGATTGGTATTCATACACATAATGATTGCGGCCTTGCTGTTGCAAATTCACTTGTAGCTGTTTCTGAAGGTGCAACTCATGTACAGGGAGTTCTCCTTGGTTTTGGCGAAAGAACCGGAAATGCAAATCTTTCTACTATAATACCGGACCTTCAGTTAAAGATGGGCTACGAATGTATTCCTGCTGCAAATATGAAAAAACTTACCGGCATCTGTAATCAGATTGCAGAAATTACAAATATCAGCATGAACCAGCAGTCTCCTTATGTAGGAAAATCTGCTTTTGCTCACAAAGCCGGAATGCACATAGATGCAGTTCTCAAGAATCCTTTTGCCTATGAACACATAGAACCAGAAACTGTAGGAAACAACCGCGTATTCTTAATGAGCGAAGTTGCAGGTCGTGCTACTATAATAGAAAAAATTAATCGTTTTGCACCACAAATCAAAAAGAACGATAAGATTGTAGAAAAAATTATTGCCCGCATGAAGGAACTTGAAAAGCAGGGTTACCAGTTCGAAGGTGCCGACGGAAGCTTTGAACTCATGGTCCGCAAAGTAATGGGCCAGTATCAGCCGTTCTTTAAACTTCATTATTACACAACAAACGGTTCCAACCCGCGTCCCGAAGAAGGCGTATGCTGCTGCTCCCAGACAAAGGTAGAAGTAGACGGTAAAATAGAAATTACAGCAGGCGAGGGCGACGGTCCAGTAAATGCCCTTGATATTGCACTGCGCAAAGCCCTGGAAAAGTTCTACCCTCTGGTTTCACAAATCCGCCTTGTAGACTATAAGGTAAGAGTTCTTGACACCAAAGCCGCCACTGCCGCAAAAGTCCGCGTAATTATAGAAAGTACCGACGGCCAGATGAACTGGACCACCGTAGGAGTTTCTGCCGACCTTATCGAAGCCTCCTGGATCGCCCTGTCCGATTCTTTCGAATACAAGCTCATCCGCGACATTGAGAAGCATTATAAGAAAATAATCTAACCCTTTTCAACAACATCGATCCGGCAACTCTGGAACGGATCAAACAATTAAGGCTCATTGATGATGAGCTTATGACGGTGGTAAATGATGAAGAGGGAAATCCTTTGCTTTTTAATGATGGTTGTAATATAATGTACGTCAACGGTCAATACAAGGGTGAAGATGCACTTGGAAAACTGATGCACGACTTTTCCACCCCAAATGCCGACGAAATGTATTACACAGAACTTGCCGAAAAGGTAAGGTTTTATAAACAGGATGAAACGGGGGTACAAATGGCAAGTAAAATTGTTGAAGAATACGGCGATGAACGTGCCGCCCAGGCATTAAAACAAGGCATACAACAAGGCATACAACAAGGAGCTCGACAAAAGGCCGAAGAAACAGCCATAAATATGCTAAAAAATGAGTACCCTGTCGTAGATATAGCAGAACTTACCGGTCTTCCCCTAGAGGAAGTACAAAAACTAGCCGATAATCTATAAATACACAGAATTATTGAAAAAAGTTAATGACAAAAAATAATTATTTGTTTTTTTTAGTTGACTTCTGAATAATTGCGTGTTAAGATTATAAAAAAGGGTTTATACGTCAAAGGTCGTTGGCCTGTATAAACTTTTTAAAAAAAAAGGAGGATTTTTTTAAATGAAAAAAATCGTAGGAATTATAGCAGCTCTTGCTTTGGCAGGATCTGTATTTGCTGGCGAACCTAGCGTAAGTCCAGTTATTGCAGAATTCACTGGAGACGCTTCACTTGAATGGATTGCAAACCTTGATA
>JAFZLJ010000074.1 GCA_017551545.1 Treponema sp.
CAACAAGGAACAGGAAGCCAAGAACTTGCAGATGCAATACTTCGGTTCCGAAGGAAAACTCTATCAGAAGCGTACGGAGCTCGTCCAGCCTATTCAAGAGAAGATTTACATTAGTAAAAACTGTATCATAGAAATCAGAGTCTTTTAAATAATCTCTTTTTTGATTGTCAGTTTTATTCTCATTCATTATTTCAAAACGGCCAGCCTCTCTAGCTTTCGTAAGAAAGAGATATTCAAGAGCGTTTATATCTGTTGCAGAAAAACCTCGTAAATCAGTTATGGCATAAGCACAATCAAACCAATCTTTCTCATCTTTGCCTATATGCTGCCTCCATCTTTCTAGAATATTTTGTGATTGTCCAATATATGCACAATTTGTATTCACAAGAATATAAACACCTGAATCGGATAAAACACTTTTTTGTTCATCTGTCAATTTACTTTCAAGAATAAAGCGTTCTACTGCATATAGATTTATTGACCATTCACGAACTGAATAATGTGTAATAGCCCCTGTTGAGTTATTATAGATGTTTACAATAGTTTTCATTACCAAACCTCGATTTTCAGCATTCATTATAAATCACATATCATGGAAAAGATACTTTAGTTTTATACATTAAGACTTTTTAACTGTTCATATTCCTTCTTTAAATCTTCTATAAATTTATTATATTCATTTAAGTCGGGTGACATAACAAAACAAACAGGCGATCTGCTACAAACATTAACATCCTTAAACCTACAACCACAAGGATAAAACATAAAAGTAAAATATTCCGAATCATGCTCACCGATATAAGGAAATAAACCTGGATAAATAGCAACTTCTAAATCTTCATGAGGAAAGGAAGTCCAAATTCTGGATTTTCTGTTATCTCTTACATATTCTAAATCTTCAATAAGGCTAAAGGAATCGATTTCTTCTCCAACAAAGCCACCCGGAAATCCACTTCTTGAATAATCAGAATCTCTTCGTAAAATATCTTCATTAAGAATAGGTTTGTTCTGATACATTAAAGAACAACGAACTGGAAAATATTTTTCAAAAATATCTTCTTTACTACGAGGTAATAATTCAAACTCTAAAACGAAACCTTCTTCTGATGTTATCTTTGCCATAAAAGTTTTCCTTTCTCTGAATTAAGATTCGACTCCTTGGACATTTTTTCTGCTTCATTACGAATCATACTTATCGTGTTTTCATATTCGCTTTTTTCAAAAACAAATTCTTGTATAATAATATCTTTGCAATTTCTATGGATTTTCCATCGAATTTTACTTTTTTCATCAATTACTTGTGCTACCATAGCATTACATTCCCAAAGTCCACAGCAACAATGATTTAGTAGAACTGCACTATATTCTTCTTGTTCATCATCCAGGCTCTGAGAATCAAGCAAATCTACAGTCTCACATATTTCATTAGCAGCTAAAGGATTATAACCATCATATTCAATTTTCTCTCCATCAACTAAATAGTAGAAAGCTTTATAAGAAATGTTTTCATGGCTGCCTTCATTTACACAAACATCCTCAATAGAAAATGAAAGAGTATTAAACTCTTTTTCTCTAACAATCTTAAAACAATGAGGTATTTCATAATATTGATATTCGAATGGCGTTTTATAAAATAATTCAATGTTTTCCGGCAATAATTTTCTAATTTCAGATGCAAGTTTAATTCCTTCCTTATGAAAAGAATTCCAATCATATCCTCTATTCAATACTTCTAAAGAAATTTTTCCTGTTTCACAGGGAATAAGAATTTCGTCAATATATTTAGAATGCCAGTCAGACAATCCTTTTAAACATATCTTAATTTCTTGATCACATAAATCAATTGATTCATAGTTCCCAATTCCGCAATCTTCCTCATCCCAAAAAAGTTCATCATAATCTGGATACATATAAATCTTTTGTGTTTTCATAAGCCTCTAAACCTCAATTTTTAATCTTGCATTTCATGAATAGGAAAATATTTCCAGTTCATGTTTCCAAAAACTAAAAGACTTAATTCAGTTTCATCTAATAAAATCTCTTTATTTTTAATGTATGAAACAGGTATATAAATAATACATTCAACATCTTCTTTTAGAGTTTCAGTTATTGGTAAAGAATCTATCACAGCTTTAATTCTATAAAAATCAATTCCAAAGTTTTGTTCTTTAATAATTTTTTTAGCTTTTATATGTGTTTTTCGCAAAGGTGTAATATCATCGCCAATACAATCAGTATCGTTATATCCATTAATCGAATCAGGCACGACAAGAGCAAAATGATTAAATTCTATATCCCCTGCATACCAATCTTGAAAATAATCATTTTCAAAGACTAATTCATTGTCGTAAAAATCAGTATCGCTTGCTCCCACTGCCATTGAAAGCTTTCCTTTCATTTCATCTTCATCAGGATAATAGCAGCATTGTAAACAGCTTATGAATTTCTTAGACTTAATAAAAACTCTTTTAATTTCATATTCATCATTATTTAATTCTTCAATTATTAGACCAATTCCAAGATTACCATAATACTTTTCAACCAATATGAAAGTTCTATAACTAATGTCGTCATAATTAAATTTGAGTGAATTTATGTTTGTTATTTTTCCAAAATCAATTGTTTCTTTTATTAGATTTTCTATATCACTATTTCCTATTACAAAAGATATGAGTTTTTCATCGATATCGTATAAATCATTAAGACCATTCTTGCTAAAAAAATATTTCATTTTCTTAGAAAGATTATTTTTTCGATTTTTTCCAAGTAACTCTTTATGATTTTCCAGAGTTGCGTCAAGAGTCATATCAGAAATCACTTTAAAATAATTATCTCTCTTAAATTTATATTCTCCATATATTTCATTTGTTCTATATCCTTTTATTGTCCAGGTAATATAATCACCGTATGTGACTTCAGCAATTACAGCGTCACATTCCCAGCATGTACATGTACACATATTAATAATTATGCGTTCATTCTTCCAATCTTTTATAGTTGGATAGTTTAATAATGTATATCCATCATATAAAACTTTTTTACCGTCTATTACAAAACAAAAACCTGTAAATTGAGTAAAACCTGCATCAACATCGTATTCTTTTACATATGAAAGAATGTTGTATGGTGTATCAAGTATTTTTTCAAGCTTCTTAGAACGATATCGAGTAAGAATATCACAAGTATAACCATGAGTTCGTTCTTCGACATAATCTAAAATTCCTTTTCTTTCTTCTAATGAAGCGAAATCATATTTCTTAAAATATTTATCATAATTAATCCAAGTATTTATAGAGAAAGGAAAATCTGAGAATATTAATTTGTCTTTTATTTCACGACTTGATAATTCAGCAATTTTTTCTAAATCTTTTTTATACTCTTCAGATGATTCATAATATTTTTCCTCACCTAAAAGTATTTCTGTAAAAGGAAAATATTCCCAATCACGTGGTTTATAAATATCAGAACTTATATAATCAAGAAATGAAATGTATAATTTTCTACAGAATATCTTTCTGTCACATTCAACTTTTAGTCTTATAAATTTATCATCAATAGATTTTGTAGAATTATCATCCGAAATATCGTCAGAAATTATAATATATTTCCCATCATATGCAATAAACCATGAATCATCTTCTTCATCAATTGCAAGCTCTGAGTTTTCTCCATTCAATATTTTTTCTGCCCATTCAAGTAAAGTAATGGGGCCTTCAAAAGCACATGTAAAACTATATTCTAAAACAGTTCCTCCAGAACAAATTTGTATACCGATCCATCCACCGGCTGTTCTTGTATATTTAAATTCAAATTTATTCATATAAGGTACCTTTTTCTTAATTATCCCAGCCATAATAATCAGAGAGTTTATCACCATCCCAACCATCGATATAAAGGGTCATACCATGTTTTTCCATGATATAAACTTGTTCTTTATAATGATATCCTCGATTTTCATCTTCTCCTAAATTTATATCCGTTATACAGTCATCATAAGCCCAACATTTTATATACCATGAAGATCCTCCGTTTTTTTCAAATATCCAGCAGTTCAAATCATTTCTAACGCCATTATCAAAAATAAATTTCATTATTTTTATATTATCTAGATAATGAGCTTCAGAAATAATATCATGTCCGCCAAAACCAAATAGGTTTATATCAGCTCCGTTATCTAAAAGGAATTTCATTGTCTCAATTAATTCATCAACTTTATTTTCTTCAGTTTCATGGAAATGTGATAATAAACATACAATTGGTGTATCACCAAATTCATCAAATCCATTTACATCTGCACCATTTTCGACAGCATTTCTTATTCCTTTAGAATCAAATAATTCACACGCCCAAAATAAATTTCCTGTATTTCCCCCTAGATAATTCATTTGTTCACCATGGAAAAAAGTCATTTCTTTTAGAGATAATTCTTTATAGTATTGTTTTACTTCCTCCCATTTCCATGAGTATGGTGTTTTGTCATATTCATGTTTTCGAAGTTTTGTTACTGTGTCTATTTTTTTAATATTTTCCGGTGATAAAATAAAATCAAATTTATGATGCCGAAATTTCTTTTCATGAACAGTAACTTCTTTTGCATCAGCAATCAATCTCAGATTGTCCCATAAACTATGTCTGGCAGCATCATATTTATCACATAACGGTGTCAATTCATAAAAATAACCATTATTTTTAATCCAATCCATTTTCAAAAAATCAGGGTATTCTTTTTGAGTTTTTATTAATGCAGCTTCTAGTAATCTTGTTAGATATTCCTTAAATAAACTGATTTTAAAATAATCTCTTTTTTTATAACATATTGGTGGGAAATTCTCTTCATAGGTGCAAACAATAGGACAGTAATCATATTGATATTCACAATACGATTCTCTTAGATCACGTATTTCTTCACGAGTATATAAATCTAATAATGTTTGTTTCATATCATGCCTCGCTTATTTATATAGTAAATAAAACTGACACCATAGCATCTGCTGTCAATTTTACATCAAACACGTGTAGGCTTGAAAACCTTAATTTAAAAATTAATGACTAATTCTTCCTATTATCAAATATCAGTAAATCATCAATTGAAACATCAAGAAGATTTGCAAGTATACCAAGATTGTCTACTGTCGGAACTGCTTTACCATTGAACCATTTATATACAGCCTGAAATGAACCTAATCCACATACGTTTTGAATTTGCAGTACTGTTATTTTTTTTTCATCTGCCAGGGCTTTTATGTTCTTTCCAGTTTCAATCATATTTACGATTGGATATGTAAACTTATCTTTTTCTGTGAAGAATGAATCTGTATAAAATAACTGGTAAACTTTATTCTGATAATCTTCATTATAAATTATGAGCATTTCATATTTTGGTGTTGCAAAAGCAGTTCCGCCTTGAACACTTGAAGCCTTAAACTCGCAGATAATTTCAGGTATTTCATTATCTGAATCTTCTATTTCATAATCATCTGGAGCTTCTTCAAGAGGTTGTGTATTTGCAGCAGATTCTTCTGCAACTCCATACCATTGGTCAAATGTGTTATGGTTAAGAACGAGACCGTTAGGATAGATTCCATATTTTTCAAAGAATGCTTCACTTTCACGCATTATCTGAGATTCATAATCTTCATCATCTTTAAGATAACGCATCAAGATTTTAACAGGAGCTTTATTCAAATAAACAGGTTTGAATTCTTCCTTTTCACTCATTCTTTCACCTCTGAGTGTAGTATAAACCAGAAATACACTAATTGCATTCAACTTGTAGTTGAATTATAACATAGGGGGTGTAGAAAATAGTGCAACAGTGATGATTTTTTTATGGACAATAAAAAACTTGCAACTTTGCACATTCGAATTGAAAGTTCACTAAAAGTCCAGAAGGCTGGCCGTCTGGCAGATAATCCAAAAAGACAGAGTCTTGTTGGTGGGTGGTTTCGAAAGGGCAACATTACCCTTCGCGGGTTTCCAAAGGGCAGAGCCTTTTGGTGACTATGGAGTGGAGAAAAAAAGCGGTGAAAACTTCCTTTTGGGGAAGGTTTCATTTGCCCGCGCTTTTCGCAACGGAATAGACAAGGGGTCGAGGGGATATGCCCTCGCACAATAGAAGTTTGTAACGGATTTTTTGTCAAAAACGCGGGCAAACTTCTATTGTGTTAGAACTTGGCTACAAGTTCTGGGAGAGTGCCGAAGGCTCTTTTTTACTGCCTTTACGGCTCTTTTTCTGTTAGGGAAACGGTGCGCTAACTAAAAAAAACGCAATCAAGCGGGTGCAAGATTGCGTCTCTGGAGAGATTAGGCGAAAGAACTAGCGTTCCATGTCATAATTCCGCATGTGTGCTTTCTTCTTGGTCTGCTCAGGATCTTGGGCGATTGTTTCACTCAGAACTTTCAGCTTTGCATCCAGAAGCTTTGTAAAAACGGTCGATGAGTCTCCTGACTTACTGTTCAGCCATTTTTCAACATGTTCTGCATGACATTTTGCCCATGCCTCATTTTTCAAAACAGAATCATACTGATTCAATGCCGTCATAAGAACCCTGTTTTTTGGGTCAAAAAAAGCGGTGCTCAAAACCGTATGAATAGCATTATAGGTCTGCGCTCTGCGTTCTTCTTCCAAAAATGAGTCGCTCGGACTTCTGACTATAAATGCAAGTTCAGCATCTTGGTTCATTCTGATAAAATTGAATAAAAGTCTATTATGCGTTTCTTCTTGCATCTTCGCCAGAGTTTTACATTTTTCACTTTTAGACATGCCATTAAGTGATTTTTTTACATCGCTGATAAAACTGTCGGCTTTGATTTTTAAGGCCGATAAAGCTTCTTCTGGAATTGAAAGTTCAAATTCTTCTTCCTCTTCTTCTGTCTCTAAATCAAAGAACTCCTTGTAGAAGTCTTCAAATTCCTTGTCGATTAAAGCATATCTTTCAGCGTTTCTTTTTTCTTCAAGGTATTCAATCCAATCTGAAAAATCCATGTTTGATGGAACATATCCACCGTTTGAAAAACTACTCATACTGTTGTACTCCTCTATGTTGTATTTTAATATTCCCATCCGTTATCACGTCGGATGCGGGATTTTTGCTTATTATGTGCATTTCTGCGTTCCTGAACTTTAGGAATTGCTTCCTTAATTTCACGAACTTCCTGAATCTGGCTGAGGGTGTTTCCTCTCATCCGTTTTTCTACATACTCGCCTAAGTCGGTACAGTAGCTATTGCGCATATCTTCCGCAACAATCATCAATTCGTCTGGAGTTTTGTTCCAGAAGTTTTTTGCAAAATACTGCGCCTTGTGCAGCCATATACAGAACTTATCTTCAAGAGCGTTAAACCATTTACATAAGCCTTTACCGTCTTTCTTGTGTGCCATAAGTCGTGCTTCGTTAAACTTAATGTCATCAGCAAAAGTGTGGTACGGTGTAGCCGATGTTTCGTTGATTTTTTCCGCCCGCTCTGCAAGCATCTTGGTCTCTCTAAGCATCTGGTCTAAGGCTCTGTCTTTTTCTTCTACCTCCTTCTTTTTCTTTTTAAGCTTCTGTACGAACTTGTGAAGGGATTCTGAAGCGTGTTTTCTGGCATTCGATAAGAAAGTCTCTTTTTTTGTGACTTCTTCCTCTCGTTCTTTTAACTCGTCTTCCTTGTCGCTTAGTTTGTATTCCTTGCGCTTAAAGTCGTACTCCTTCTGTTCAACATACGCGTTATGCTCTTCGGCTTTTTTCTCAAGTTCCCTTGCCGTCTGCGCATTCTGCTCAGCTTGTTCCTGATTCTCCTTCTCCCATTCAGCATTATCAGCAGATTCTTTTTGAACTTCCTTCAGGTCATTTGTAAGCCTTTCTGCAAGCGCGTGAACATCATGGTTAAGGTTCGGATTTTTTATAAGAATGTAGTCTTCCGTTGTAAGATGCTCGCGCTTTTCATTCTTCTCTGTTATTTCAAAGCCATGTGAACGTGCTATCTTTTTAAGCCGATTCCTCTGTGTATCAGTCCATTGTTGCAGATTTGTTACTACGCGCGGTTTTGTGATTTTTTCGCCTTCCGCTTCTTCTGTTTGCTCAGGGTTTTCTTCAAGCTTTTCAAAACATTTAAGGCGCTCACTTAGCGGAACTTCTTCAAGCGATGCGTTTTGCTTCCTTCTGCGCGGTTTCTTTCTCAGGCCGTACACTTTTTCTGCAACTTCTGGGTCTACTTCAATATTCAGAATGCCTTGTTCCATTAAAGCACCGTTCATTGAATTCTGAATCTTCTGCCCGCGGTCGCATTTGTACGCAACGGGGATATAATCAAGATGCATGTGGGGCGCACCTTTTATAACTCCGCCTTTTCCGTCACTGCGCATTTCATCCGCGTGGTAATAAGCACCGATTACCACCATGTTCGGATTCTTCTTCTGGAACTCTTCCAGAAATTCCTTGTAAATCTGCTTTCCAACTTCAAGATCTGGAAAGCCGTCTTCACAATTTCCGATTGTAATTAAAGCTTCGCGAACGGGTACAAGAACTGCGGATTTCTTTACTTTCTCCCAATAAGTATTGAACTGCCGTTCCTTCTTTCTCTGCTTGGAGTTGTATTCCCTGAAAGCTTCGCCAAAAATCTGTTCGTAGGCTTGTTTTGGTGGAATATCAATCCATGTTTCGTGAAGTCCGCCTTTTACGATGTGCTCTTGCTTGTCACAATATTTTGGGTCTCGGATATTGTGTTCTCGGCAAGCCTGATAAAGCTTACTTCGTTTTCTTCCGCTTGAATCAATTCCGTCTTTTTCCATTCCGCCATTATGGAAAGATGCCGTATAGCTTTCGCTCAATGTTGTACTCCTCGGGCAGGCACTTTCTTTTCTGACAGCCGGAACAAAGGCTCTGGGAGCAGCCTTTGTTTCCGTTCTTACCTTGTGTTATGCAGTCAGAGATTTTTCAAGGTCTTCAAGGCTGATTCCCTTTCTGATTTCACTGATTGCGTAACGAACACCTTTTGCAAATGCTTCATCCGTTTTTGACTTGGACGCGGCCTTTGCACTTTGTTTTTCTGTCTTAGACTTTGCTTTTGTTTTTTCAGTTTTAACCTCAGTCTTAGCTTCCGCCTTTGTTTCAGTTTCTGTAGATTCAGAAACATCGCCCTCTTTCTCAGAGTTTTCTTCCTTTCTTTTCTCTCGAATCTGATTGAAAACCTGATTCATACTCAGCTCATCTTTCTTGATAGCTTCTAACTGCTCAGGGGTGGCTTCTTTCAAAACTACTCTTGTCTTTTCAACAGTCTTGGTAGAAACTCCAATCTGCTTTGCAATTATTTCAGAAGCCTTTCCCTTTTCGCCTGATGTGTGGCCTTTACCTTTTTCAAAATTGAAGTTGGCAACTGCATCCAAAAGAGCCTGACCGCTTAAGTTTCTGCGGTTTATCTGCTCTTTGATTGCAAAAGTTTTTGCTTCTTCAAGGCTTGCAAAGTTGTGAATGATACATGGAATTGTTTTATTCCCTAAGCTTTCCCATGCGGTTTTTCGGGTGTGACCGTCAATCAAGATGTATTCTTTTCCGCGTTTCCAGATGTGGATTTCATGTCCTGACTTGAAGCCTTCTTCCTTCATGGACTGCTTCATCTTTTCGAGAACATCTTCTTCCATGACCAATAGTTTCTGGAACTCTGGAATAAGAACAATGTCCTTGATTTTAAGAGTTTTCTTTTCTGTAATTTTCTGAGTGGTATCTTTTACCATGCTGATAATGTCGTTAATTTTCATATGTTTATCCTCTTGTTGTTGGTTTTAAGTTTCACTGACAGTCCGGAAATTAAGTCAGACTGCCAGTGTCGATTTAAATTGTTTAAGCTGATTTCTGTAAGCGTTCAACGAATGCCAGAACATCAGATTTCTTGTACTTTCTGCGGCTTCCATCTTTGATTACCTTTTTTCTGAGCCATTCATAACGCTCTGCGGTAAAGAAAGATGATGAAGCGCATCTCAAGAACTCAATTACTTCTTTTTGAAGCAAGAGTTCTTCTGTTAATGTTTCTTTTTTCATCTGCGGGTACTCCTCTTGTTGTAAATTTTTTATTTCAAACTGCCATATGCGAGGTTTATGACAGTTTAATTTTCAGGCAATTTTATTTTTGCTTTCACCAGTGCACGGAAGTAATTTTTGATTTTCTGGAAAATCGTCAATGATTGTATATTCAACTTCTTCGACAGCCAGTTTTTCAAAAATTGGTGCATAAAGTTTTTCAGAAGTTTCAGCAATAGTCTTTAAGGCTGCCTCCTTTTTGATATGATTTGCATAATGGGCAAAAATCTTATCACTTTTGTGTCCGGAACCTATCATACAGATTCTCTGGTCTCCGATTTCTGAAAGTGTTGTCGTACACCATCCATGCCTGAAGCTATGGAAACAAATCTTTTCAGGATCTGAATAACCGATTGATTTCAATGCTTCTCTCATATATTTAGCCCATGCATCGGCATCCATTGGTCTGTCAGCTTTTTTCTTACTGAAGAATACATATGCCGACAAATCCTGCTTCCATGGATTTTTCATTAACTGCTGTATTATCATATTGCGCAGTTGCTGAGGAATTAAGATTTCTCTTTCATCTCCGTTTTTTGGAGACTTAAGGCCATCATATTTTCCCCATGAATGGCGGATGTAGATTCTGTCATCCCCGATGTCCTGAGCTCTCAGTGCAGCAATTTCTCCCTGACGCATTCCTGTGTAGCTTGCAATAAGGCATGCAAGTTTTGCCGCATCATTTTTCCATTTGGCAGCAAAAAGGGCTCTTGTCTCTTCCATTGTGAGGATTGCCCTTTCTTTAGATTTTTCACAAGGTTTGATGATTCCGTCATAGCAGTTGATTTCAGTAAGCCCATGAAGAAATGCCCATTTCATTGAAACAGTCATTGCATGAATAATTGATTTCACGGATTTAGGTGCAAGTTTCTGAGTTGATTCAACTTCGTAGATTTTGTTGATGTCGTTACGGGTTATTTCTCCGAGAAGTTTTCCTTCAATGATTGGTTTCCAATAATTGATTATGATACGGGTCATTTTATTGGAATGTTTTTTGTGGAATGATTTTCCTCTAAGATGCAGTTCCCGAATATATGGCGATTTGTCATAATCCCAGAACTCAAGAAGGTACTCCATTGCATCACGCGCAGCTTTAGTCTCAGTACGGATCGCGGACTTGATGTAATTGCGTTCTTTGAGAATGTTTATAATTTGATTGATTTCTGAATCAGAAAAATCATGTGTTTTAAGCTGATTCAAAATAGAAAGGGTATCAAGAGAAGTTTTGATTTCAGATTTTTCTTTTCTTGAAACTCGTTTAGGGATAGCACCTGCTACAACCCATTCCATAACGACTTTTTCAGCCTCGGATTTGGATTCTTTTCCAGTGCTTTTGTTGTTAGAAAGACTTCCGTCTGAAAGTCTGATCTGCGCATACCAGTATGGCGAATTGCGCATTTTGAACAACAAATAGGGTTTGTTCATATAGGTCCTTATCTGGGCAGACAGGAACGCATAAATAATTTACAATACTATTAAGATTTTGTAAATGTTTTTCCCAAAGTCACTATTTTTTACTTAAACTGCTTACTTAATATGCCATTTTCTGTTTTTTTATGGTATAATTTAGTAAGCAATCTGATACTGTAATCCTTTATATATTAAGGAGTTACAGTATTCTTAGTCAAAACGAATATTTTTTTTACGGTCGGGCTTTCCGCGCTTCGCCTGTCCGGCTCATCCCTCGCTCCGGTCGGGACTTTCGGCGCTACAATCCCTCACGCATTTTATAAAAACAATGCCTCAAAGGCATTAAAAAAATATCCGACAAGAATAATTCCTGTCACACAGATTGAAACAAAAATTACAAACAGTTTTGTTTTAATCACTTTTTTAAGCATAATAAGCGATGGAAGAGAAAGCATCGTAACCGCCATCAAAAAGCTTAACACAACTCCAAGAAGAGCTCCCTTTGCAAGAAGACTTTCTGGAATCGAAATACAGCTGAAAATTTCTGAATACATCGGAATGCCGGCAAACACCGCAAGAATTACTCCAAACGGATTTTTCTTACCAAGCGTGCTGATAATCCAGCTTTCTGGAATCCAGTTGTGAATAACTGCTCCCACTCCAACACTCAAAAGAATATAAGGGAAAACTTTTTTGAGCGTATCAGTAACAGAATGCATTGATGTCACCAGTCTCTGTTTCTGAGTTGTTTTTGCTTTTGAACATGAACAGCCGCATTTTACGGGAGTAAAAAACATTTTAATCTGATCTTCCATATGAAGGTGCTCGATTACAGTTCCGCCTGCAACAGCAACAATAAGTCCAAGTACAACATACGCAACCGCAACCTTCCATCCGAAAATGCCCGTCAGAAGAAAAAGTGAAGCAAAATCTACCATTGGAGAAGAAATCAAAAAACTGAATGTTACTCCAAGAGGAAGACCGGCTGCCGTAAATCCCATAAAAAGCGGAATCGAAGAACATGAACAGAACGATGTCACAGTTCCCAGAAGTGCTGCAATCAAACGTGCAGGAAATCCTTTACAGCGCGAAAGAATTTTCTTACTGCGTTCAGGTGGAAAATACGACTGAACATACGCAATTAAAAACATCAGTACAATAAGAAGAATGCTTATTTTAATTACATCATAAATAAAAAAGTGAATGCTTGCACCAATGCGGCTTTCTATATCAACTCCTGCAGAAGTAAGAATTTTACCGGCAAGTATTTTAAGCCACTGCATTCCAAGAATCTGGTTTTCAATAAAGCTTCCCATAATCACTACCCTCTGCAGCAGCACTTTACATCTTTTTTTGCGTCTGTTTTTTTATTGCCAGAGCTTTTACATGTAAATTTTGATACAGCATCTTTAAATGCAGAAAATGTCCTGCTGTTTATTGAATAATAAGTCCACTTTCCTTCTTTTCTTGAATTAACAAGACTGCAGTCTGTAAGAATTTTCATGTGATGCGAAAGCGTGGGCTGGGTAATATTAAACGCATCAAGAATTTTACAGGCACACAGTTCCCCGCCTGTAAGCATCTTTATAATATTAACGCGGTTTACATCTCCCAGCGCTTTACAGATAACGGCAATTTCTGATTCTTTCATATACATCCTCATATAGACATTTATCTATATGTAAAACTATAATAGATACATAGATAATTGTCAATATGAAATTTTGCTATATTACAAACAGATTTATTTCCTCATTAAAATAAAAGAAAGGATGCACGGTCTATAAATTTAATTCCATATCAATGCATACCCACTCAGAACCCATGATGGTTACAGTTCTCTGACCGACAGGAGAGAAACCAAGAGATTCGTAGCAGCTTTTGGCTTTGGGGTTGTTTTCAAAAACACCGAGAGTGATTTTTGATGCGCCAAATTCCTTTTGAACATATTCAATTGCAAGCTCAAGCATTTTTCTGCCGTAACCTTTTCCACGGATTTCGGGAGAAACAATTACAAAGCCAAAATGAGCCCTGGCTTTATCATCTGCATGAGGATACAGGGCAAACAGATGCCCGATTACATTTTCGTTCTCATCAACTGCAGTAAGCGGAAAAAAACATTCTTCATCATTTCTCTGCGCATAATTTTCATTAAGCTCATTTCCAAGCAGAGGGAATTTTCCGATTTTGTCTGCCGACCATTGAAACAGTGTTTTTTCGTCTTTTACCCAGCTGCAGATAATTTTTGAATCTTCCGGTTTGTATTTTCGTAATGTCATTTTTTTATTTCTCCATACAGATTGGTTTTATCTTTGTTTGTGATAATCCACAATCTGTACTTTATAAAATTTTTTAATGGAGGAAAATAAAGTTATACTTTACATTCCGTCCGTAAAAAGTAACATGAGAAAAAGGATTGGGATAAATCTTTTAAAATTCTTTTTTATCTTATTCATCTGATTCTATTATATCATACTTTGAAAAAATAACACTTAAATCATCATTTTATAATTTTTCATAATTATGCTACAATATGTTAAACATAAGGATGAGGATGTTTTTATAATTATCACTGAGCCACCGTTTGAGAACTGGGGTATAGCCGGGAAGCAGAAATCGCCCGCTCAATAATTGCTGTTATAATTAAAATTTATACCAGGTCAAAAATATCTTATGTTTGATTCCGAACTTCTCAGGATATTTTTCTTCGAGCATTGCGAGGTGTTCTTTATCAAACTGAAACAGCTGTTCTTCGTTCATACTTGCCATAACTCCACGGCTGGCAAGCATTCGACCATGCCAGCTTTCACGGGTAAATGGAATTTCTGTGATAAAGGTTTCGAGCTGAGGATTTTCAAAATAGTGACGGCGTAAATCTTCAAGTGCGCTTGCGGCTCCGTGCCATGACGGATTGATTTTTTTTACCAGTGCATTAGAGTCCTGTGTTACCGGCTCTTCCTTCAAATACGAGATATAAACTTTTAGAAAGATTCCACCTTTCTTTATGAGAGATTTGATTTTTGGAACAACAATATCCGGATTAAAATACCAGAAGCACTGACACGCGGTAATTGCATCAAAAGAATGTTCCGGGTAATTCAGATCTTCAGCTGCAACTTTTTCATAATGAATATTATCCATTCCAAGTGAAAGATTTCTTGCAACTTCAAGCTGCTCTTCTGAAATATCTGTTGCAGTTATATCAGCTCCATACTGATACAGATTTCTCGGGAAAACTCCGGTACCGGTTCCAAGATCCAGCCATTTTGTGCCGGCCTTTCCAATGCCAAGTGAGTATAGTTTTTCAAAAAGAGACGCCGGATAAATATCTCTGAAGCGTCCGTAATATTCTGCAGTTTTCCCAAAATCGAAGGCTTTTCCGTTATCAACTTGAATCTTATCGAGCCTGCCATTTTCCGGCTTATATAAATCCTTACTGCG
>JAFZLJ010000075.1 GCA_017551545.1 Treponema sp.
GGCAATTCCTTACGGACTTGGCGGCGGTAGCGTTGATGCTTCTCTGAATAATTATGTTGCCCTTCATTACAAAAGCCGTCACATGAGCTGGCTTCATTGTATGTGGGGAGTCGGAGCTGCAACCGGTCCTTACATCATGGGGTATGCGCTCACCAGAGGGCAAGGCTGGAACAGCGGATACAGAATCATTTCTATGATACAGATTGTTTTGACGATTATTCTTTTCTTGAGCATTCCTCTTTGGAAAAAACGTTCGACCGTTATAGAAGAATCAGGCGAAAAACGAAAGCCGATGTCCTTAAAGGATGTTCTTAAAATCAAAGGAGCAAAAGAAGTTCTCATCTGTTTTTTCTGCTACTGCGCAATCGAGCAGACTGCAGGCTTATGGGCAAGTTCTTATCTGAGCTTTTATAAAGGTGTCCCGGTTGAAACAGCAGCCAGTTTTGGAGCAATGTTCTTTATTGGAATTACTATTGGCCGTGCTATCAGCGGATTTCTGACAATAAAACTCACAGATATCAAGATGATCAGATTTGGCCAGGCATTAATTCTTGTTGGAATTGTGATTTTGTTTTTGCCGCTCAATGCCTACGCCTCTCTTGCTGGACTTATTATGATTGGACTTGGATGTGCACCAATTTACCCCTGCATTATTCACTCCACCCCATCTCATTTTGGGGAAGATAAATCGCAGGCAGTAATCGGTGTTCAGATGGCTTTTGCGTACACCGGAACTTTATGTATGCCGCCGCTTTTTGGAATCATCGCAAACACAATCACAGTAGCCCTGCTTCCGGTGTATCTGATAATTCTTCTGGTTTTGATGGTTGTGATGCATGAAGCACTTCTCAGAAAAACAAGGTAAAAGAAGCCTTTTATACGCTCATACCTGCCATTCGGCAGGTACTTTGGGGCTCCCAGTGCATTTTTTTCAATTCAACTGACAAGAATTCTGATTTCGTCTATATTGATTTTATGTTCAGACCAATGAGAAGATTCAAACAGCAGATTAGTGATGCTCACTGCATCGAAATCCTCAAAAACGCATTGCCACGTGTTCAGTGTCTGGAACTGAAAATTGAACACATGACAGGAAAGCTGGTGAACGAGTCATAAATGGATTACAGCTATATTTTTCGTTCGGCAAAAATTAAGAAAGATTCTCTAAAAGCGGCAGGATTTGCTACAACAGATGGCAACTCTTACACAATGGAACAGAACGTTTCCAACGGTTCCTTCAACGCCATCATCTTACTTTCAATTTCCGAACAGACACTTACCGTTCATCTTTATGATGCAGCAACCGGTGAAAAATATGCCCTCTTTGACATGCCTTCCTCACACGGTGCTTTTGTCGCATCTCTCCGCGAAGAAGTCCAGAAGATTATAGATGAAATCAGCGCAAAGTGTTTTGAATCAAAAGATTTAAAAGATGATTACATCGTCTGGATAAAAACTTACTTCGGAGTCGAACCGAATTTTCCGTGGTCTGATACACCCGAATATTGTGTTTTCCGCTGTCCGAATGAAAAATGGTTCGCACTCATAATGAAAATTAAGTACCGTCAGCTTGGACTCACAGGTGACGAAGAAGTCTGGGTAGTAAACATGAAGGCCTATCAAGCCGAAATCCCGAATCTCATCGACAAAAAATCAATCTTCCCGGCCTGGCATATGAACAAAAAACACTGGATTACTGTTCTTCTCACCGCCGCCACTGATTTTGAAAAACTGTGCGGGCTAACTCAAAAAAGTTATGAACTGGTAAACAAATAATCTTACCACGCTTTAGCTTCGTTCACAGCCCAGCTGACAATATCCTGCAACTTCCGTTCATTCTTCTTCAAAAAAGCAAAACTGTAATGAGCCGTTGCTTCTTCATCTACAATCGGAAGTGTAACACAGCCTTCTCGTTCTGCATGTAGAGTATTCCCGAGTTCAGTCACAAAAGTAAGAATAGTCTGAGATTTAACCACATTCTGATAAACCATAAAATCTGTGTACTGAATGTAAGTGGCATTCGGTATCATCTTGCGATGCAGCTTGTACCAGAAGCCGATTTGCGTATACTCGCGGATTTCTTTTCCCTCAAGATCAGCAAAGTGGATTTCAGTTTTTTTGGAAAGTGGGTCTGTAAGCGGTATTTGCATAAAAAGCTGTTCGTTCATAAAAGGAATTGTAATAATCGCCTCGCTGTCAATTTCTTTCCGCACAATCGCAAGATCCGCCTTTTCAGAAAGCAGAAGCCCAACAATCTCGTCCTCATCAGGCATTTCGGCGGTAACACTGATCTTTGGAAAAGCAACCGTAAGTTCGGCGGAAAGCTTCCACTGAGGAGCCGGTGCGCAAGTAACAAGATTTATGTGCCGCGTCTGGTTCTTAATTGCCTGTGCCTTATTCAAAAGACTCTCACTATCTTCAAGCACAATCTTTGCCTGTTCAACAATTACACTACCCGCTTCATTCAATGTCATGCTGTTTTTTGTTCGGGTAAAAAGAGGAACTCCAAGTTCATCTTCAAGCCTTTGAATTGAACGGCTCAGTGCCGATTGAGAAATATTCAGTTTTTCCGCAGCCTTAGTCAGCACCTTTTCCTGTGCAATTACAACAAGCTGCTGCAACTGGATTAGTTCCATAATTTTATTATATCATCACTATACGCAAGCCGCTACGGCGGCGAGTTAAATAATTTCTACTCATGCAAACGAGCGAAGCGAGTATGCACCAAACGCAACGTGAATGCAAAACTTCTATTGTACAAAAAGAGGTGTCTCCATGTACTATAAAAACCACAGGAGGAACAGATGGCAAAGACATTAATCGCATATTTTTCACACACCGGAGAAAACTACTTCGGCGGAACAATTAAAAACATTACGAAAGGTAATACTGCAGTAGTAGCAGAAACTATAGCAAAGATTCTAGGGTGCGAGTTTGTCAAAGACAAACTCGGTAGTTCTGCGCAAGCAGAACGTAGAGATTTATTCGAAATCCAGACAGTAAAGGTATATCCGGTAAATTACAAGGAATGTTGTGATGAAGCCCAAAAAGAAGGACGAGCAAACGCACGACCAGAACTCAAAGGCGCACTTCCAAATATCGCAGAATATGACACAATCGTGCTTGGCTACCCATGCTGGTGGGGCACAATGCCTCAGGCAGTTTTTACCTTCCTCGAAAGTGCAGATTTCAGTGGAAAAAAGATTCTTCCATTCTGTACTCACGAAGGCAGCGGCATGGGTCGCAGCGAAAGCGACATCAAGAAATTGTGCCCTACAGCAGACGTTGTAAAAGGACTTGCAATTAATGGTTCTTCATGCAACAGTGCAGAAGCAAGCGTGAAGAAATGGCTTTCATCAAACGGACTTTAAGTTGGTAAAGCTAAAAAATTGCTGCATCGCAATTTTTTTTAACGCTTTGCTATTGAACACCGGCCGCTCTGACCGGCGGCCTTACACAGGAGAAAAATCTTATGAAAATCAAATCACTTATCGTAGCGGCAGGTGTTGCACTTTTTGCAACATCTTCTCTTTCGGCAAAATCACTCGTTGTATATTTTTCGCGTGCTGATGAAAACTACGGCGTTGGAAACATCACAGAAGGTAACACTGCAATTCTTGCAAAGATGATTGCACAAAAGACCGGCTCGGACATTTTTGAAATTGTGCCGGAAAAAGCATACCCTAAATCATATAACGAATGCACTACCGTAGCAAAAGATGAGCAGCGCAAAAAGGCACGACCTGCTTACAAAGGCAACATCGACACCTCTGGCTACGACACAATCTATATCGGCTACCCTATCTGGTGGGGAGATCTTCCTATGGTTGTTTATACTTTCTTAGAAGCACACGACCTTAGCGGAAAAACAATCGTTCCGTTCTGCACCCACGAAGGAAGCGGCTTAAGTGGAACCGATAACAACATCAAAAAACTCTACAAGAATGTGACCATGAAAAAAGCTCTGGCAATGACCGGCCGCACTGCACAGAACAACCGCACGGAAGCTGAAAAACAGGTTGATGAATGGCTGAAAAAATAATCACAAATAAAATCCGCCTTCCACTCGATATTCTGATGACTCTTCTCTCTGTAATTCTTATGGGCGGAAATATTCTATTCCCAGATGATCGCGTGCATCAGATTTTTGGGATTTCTTTGATTGTGATTTGGGCCATTCACGTTATTCTAAACCGCCGCTGGTATGGGGCTCTTTTTAATGGGCAATATAAGCCGTATCGCATAATGCAACTTATTGTAAACTGCGGAGTACTGATTTGTGCCCTTCTCCTTTTAATAAGCGGACTTTTGATGGCATGGTTTATTCCGTCTGACTGGGTGGGCGGTGCGCTAGGATTTGCAAGAATCACTCACCTGCTCGCATCCCACTGGTATTATATTTTTATGGCGTTTCATATTGGGCTGCATGGTGGCATGCTTCTACGTCTCTGTCATTTTAAAATAGAAAAACGTCATTCTGAACTTGTTTCAGAATCTCCTAAAGATGAGATGCCGAAACAAGTTCGGCATGACAGTATCTTTCTCAAAATTATTTTTATCCTTATCAGCCTTTATGGAATATATGCCTTTATAATCCGAGGCGTATGGAAATACATGTTCGGCTTGCAGCAGTTCTTCTTCTTTGATTTTGGTCGTGGCTATGTCCTGTTCGCACTGGACTATATTTCAATAATTGTTTTGTTTGGAACAACAGCCTATTATTTGGGAAAACTTATAGTAAGCAGGCCGAAGCATTAACTTCCAAAAAATCCTTTAACACCTCTTTCAATCAAAGTTGTCGCAAGTTCAATCATTTCTTCCATCGGAATCTTTCGACCGTCGGCAACCCACTGGCGGTAAAGGTAAAGAACCGTATTGTTGAAAGTCCGCACGATGTTCTGAATCGCCTCGCTGTGAGATTTTAGTTTTCCAGAATTAGCTTGAGTCATTGAAGCCACTCGGTTCTGCATTTTCTCTCGGATATAGTCAAA